>JALWLQ010000080.1 GCA_027084095.1 Persephonella sp. | reverse complement strand
AAGGAAAAGGTGTTGGCAAATATGTTATGAGCTGGTTTATAGACCTGTGCAAACAAAAAGGTATAAACAATATCTGGCTGGAAGTTTCCCAGAATAATAAAAAAGCCATAAGATTTTATGAAAGTTTTGGCTTTACACTACAGGATATAAGGAAAAATTATTACAAAGATGGCTCAGATGCTCTAATTATGAAACTTAACCTGTGTTAATCTGGATATCTGGAAGGATATTTGAGAATTTCATTGAGGGGAACTATTCTATAATCCTGTCTTATAATTTCGTTGATTATTATTTCTAAAGTTTCAGGTTTTATTTTAGTTTCATGCATAAGTATAATACTTCCTGGAGATAAATGACTGACTACATTTTGTATTATGATTTGTTGATTTTCAAAATATTTCCAGTCCATACTATCTACAGACCAGAGAATACCCTTCAAGTTATTTTTATTTAAAGCCTCAACTATACCCTGATTAACAATCCCGTAAGCCGGTCTAAAATACTGTGGATTTAAATTATTTTTATGAAATAAGTCCAGAGCCTTTTCCACATCATCTAAAATTTCTTTCTCCGTTAGCTTGTCATAGTTTAAATGACTATATGTATGAACTCCAATGATAAAGAGCTTAGATTTATAACGGTTTATATCATGCTCAGGAATACGATTTGCTATCCAAAAAAATGTTGCAGGCACATTGTATTTCCTTAATACAGATACAAGGGTATATCCATTTTCAGAGGGACCATCATCAAAGGTTAAAGCTACTATTTTTCTGTTTATATCCCCTTTAAAATAAAAACTTTTTACAACCTGAGGGTCTTTTTTAGACAGATAAGGTATATATTTAGGATAAAGGAAAAAATCCTCTGCATATGCACGAAAACTAATAGTTAAAACTAAAATAATTGATATAAATCTTAAATTCAATGCTACAATCCTAAATTTCTTTTTTTAATTCTTAAATTATAACTTGAAAATTTGCTATATTTCTTAAATCTTTCTAAAATAGTTTTGTTCAGCTTTCACTTTGAGGAAGAATATGGAAATAAAAGGCAAAAAAGCATCTATTTTAATTTCAGAGCAAGAAATAAAAGAAAAAGTCAAACAACTGGGACAGCAGATTAGTAAAGATTTTGAAGGAAAAGAATTATTAGTAGTTGGTATTCTGAAAGGCTCTTTTATTTTTATGGCTGATTTGGTAAGAGAAATACAGGGAAAAGTTTATATAGATTTTATGCAGGTTTCCTCTTATCATACAAGTATGGAAAGTTCAGGAGAAGTTATTTTTGTCAAAGATTTATCCACAGATATAAAAGGAAAAAATGTGCTGATAGTTGATGATATTATAGATACAGGTAGAACACTGGAAGCCCTTGTGGAAGCTTTATCCCAGAGAGAGCCTAACATAATAAAAACCTGTGTTTTACTGGACAAAAAAGAAAGACGGGAAGTTAATTACAATGCTGATTATGTAGGATTTGTCATACCTGACAAGTTTGTTATAGGCTATGGTTTAGACTGGGCAGAAGAAGGCAGGACATTAAAAGATATCTATGCAGTGGAGGATTAAGATGGGATTTAAACCAGTTGATGTATCAGGAAAGTTTGAAACAATCAGGACAGCAAAGGCAGAAGGCAAGATATATTTGTCCCCTAAGTCCGTAGAAATGATAAAAGAAGGCAAAGTTCCAAAAGGAGATGTTTTGCTTGCTTCCCAGATGGCAGGTTTGCTGGGAGCAAAAAGAACCCCTGATATACTTCCATTTTGCCATAACATAATGATTGACCATGTTGTTGTGGATACACAGCTTCAGGAAGACGGAGTTTATGTAACAGCCGAGGTTAAATGTGTAGGCAGAACAGGAGTTGAGATGGAGGCTTTAACAGCTGTTTCTGCAGCACTACTTAATGTTTATGATATGCTTAAAGCTTTTGATAAAAATATGGTTATATCGGATATAAAACTTGTTTCCAAAAAAGGTGGTAAATCAGACTGGGCTGAGGATTTATCAGGGCTTAAATGTGCTGTGATTACCCTCAGTGATACATGCTATCAGGGAGAGGCTGAAGATAGAAGTGGAAAAACAGCTATTGATATTATTGAAAATGAGTTCGGCGGTCAGGTTGTTCATTATAAGATACTTCCTGATGATAAGGATATGATTGTTAATGAACTAAAAGAGCTTACAGATAAAGTGGATATTATATTTACAACTGGTGGAACAGGATTTAGCAAAAGGGATGTTACCCCAGAAGCTACTAAAGAAGTAATTAGAAAAGAGATGATAGGATTTTCTGAAGCTATGAGGATTGTTGGAATTAAATTTACTCCAAAATCTCTACTTTCAAGAGGCGTCTGTGGAATTTTAGGGGATGCAACCCTTGTTATAAATCTCCCTGGTTCAACAGGTGGAGTTAAGGATAATATCAGACTTGTTGCACCACTATTAAAACATGCAATAAGAATGGCCAAAGGTGAGAAAAAACACTGAGGCTTATCTGGGTTTTGCACTTATGTGGAAGGAGGAGAGATACCTCCTTCCTGTTGAAGAAATATTAAAAAAGGAATTTGCAGATTTTAAAATTCAGTCAGAGCCTTTTGAACCTCCATTTTCAAAGTATTATCACAAAGAGATGGGTAGTCCCTTATTCAAAAAATTTGTGATAACTGAGTTAATTATTGATAAATCAGAAATAGTTAAGGTTAAAAAACTAACTATGGATATTGAGGATAAACATAGAATAGATGGAAACAGAACAGTTAATATAGACCCGTTTTATATTGATAAAGAGCAGCTTGTTGTTTCTACTTCAAAATACAGAGGAAATAGAATTTATATGGGAGATGGTGTTTTTGTGGAATTAGAGCTGTTTTACCACCATGGTTCATTCCAGCCTTTTATATGGACTTATGTAGATTATAAAGAGCATATTCCTTTTTTTAATATTGTTAGAAAACAGTTGTGAATTATTAACTAAATGTTATTCACTTTAAAATTATTTCCATTCGTATCCGCAATTTTTACAGTGCCATTTTGGGAAATCTTCACTCACTATACAACCACCAAGTTTAATTAAGCCTTTTTTCTCTTCTGCTTCTCCTTCAGGAGTTGGAAGACCATAAATAATAGGAATTGCTCTGGTAGACTTGCATTTGGGACATTTAATTTTTGATTTAACCATGAAAATTTACCTCCAAAAAGTAAACCTTTTAATTTAAAAACTTAAAATTTGAAAATTAATTTGTCATAGTTTTCGTATACTTATTTGATTATTTAACTTTGAGTCTTCTCTGAACTTCTTTTTCCCAGTTTGATTTTATCTCTTCTCTACTTAGGGTTAAATCCTGATTATCATGGTAAGGCACTGCATAAGGAGATATTTTAAGCCTGTTTTCTTCTTTTTCTGTTAAAGGGGGAATATCTCCGTTTATAGTGGCAACAGTTGAAAAATTTTTTCTTCCAACAGGCTCAATTAGTCCAATTTTGAACCCTGCTTCTATTAATCCCTTTCTTACTGCAAGCGAAGCACTGTAAGTAGCCAGAATAGCATCTTCTTTCATAAGGTCTTTAACCTTTTTAAAAAGTTCAACAGTCCACATTTCTGTATTTACTTTTGGAGAAAATGCATCATAAAAAACTGCATCAAATTTGTGGTCTATTTTTTTTATTACCTGCCGTGCTTCTCCAAATAAAATGGTCAGTTCAAAATTTTTTCCTTTCGCTGTATATGTATCATCCTTAAATTGTCCTGATAGTATCTGAGAATATATATTTTGCAGATTAGAAGGGAGCTCAAGTTGTTTTATTTTGCTGAAAATATCTTTGTCTTTCTCAACTGATATAATTTTAAGGAAAATGTCAGGATTGTTTTTTGTGGCAACTTCTATGGCAACAGCAACGTTGTAGCCTAAGCCAAAGCCTATATCCAGAATGTCTATCTGATTTTGGTTTTTTGCAAGCTGGTCTATTCTGCAGGGAAGAACAAATTTAAGAAGGCTTTCTGTATAAGCTCCTGCCTTTGTGCTGTGATATGCCTCGTTAAACTCTTGGTTTATAAATGTTTCTGTTCCGTCAGCAGTTTTTATTTTGCTGTCCATTGTGCCTCTATTATCGGTTTGTTGTCTATAAATATCTTTCCTGTAAAAATATCCCCTTTTTCAAATTCTCCAACCCCTGAAGGAGTACCGCACATAAGAATATCTCCATCATAAACGCTAAAATATTTTTTCATTTCCTTAATAATATTCTCAGGTTTATAAATCATATCAGCCACACTACCCGATTGCCTTAGCTGTCCATTAATCCACATCTCCATTTTTAAACTATTTATATGCTGAGGCTCTATTCTGACAAACTTGGAAAAAACAGCAGAGTTATCAAATGCCTTTGCCTTTTCCCATGGTAGTCCTTTGCTTTTTAGTCGATTTTGCTCCTCAACAAGTGTAAGGTCTATTCCAAATCCTACACCTGCTACCTGACCCTTTCTGAAAATAAAAGAGATTTCTCCTTCATATCTGCATTTTTTGTCTGGCTTTATAAGCTGAGTTGAGATAGAGGAGTTAGGTTTTATAAAAAATACTATTTCCTCTGGATTTTTATTTCCAAGTTCCTCAATATGCTTTGTATAGTTTCTACCTACACAGATAATTTTTGAAGGGCATATAATCTCATTTTCAAATATTACCCCTTTCATT
>JALWLQ010000079.1 GCA_027084095.1 Persephonella sp. | reverse complement strand
CAGGGCTTACATAACTTCTGTCATGGAAGCGGGGATTTTTTATTTTTGATATCTCTATTTCCTGTGGCTTTATTTCCTGTATTGTTTGTATTACCTTTTTTGCTTTTTGTGTTTTTGGTGTGTCAAGGACATCTTCAAAAATTCCTAAATCCATCTTACTGACCTCCTTATACCATTACAGTTTCAGGCAGATGAATTCTTCTAATAATTTCATCTGTGATATTTTCAACGGTAAGGATAATATCCTTTTGGGCTCTTTTTTCTTTTTCTATGTAATCTCTAATTGAAATTCTTTTTCCTGCTGCTTCTGCCCAGGCAATTCTGTCTTTGATAGGTTCAAAGAATAACTCATCGGAAGTAGTTTTGATAAAGTCATATTTTTCAAGTATTTCAGGAATGGTTTTCTTTAAAGAAGCAAGAACATCATTATGTTCTCTAAGTCTTGGTTTATAAGCTACAGGAATAAATCCAAGTATAGACAAATCAAGCCTAAAGGTCATTACTGCCTGGATGACGGTCTGAAGTGTTCCTACCAACCCGGTAGAATCAACAAAGGTCAATCTGGTCGGAACAAGGATATAATCACTGGCAGCTACAGTCCCAACGGTTAACGCTCCGCTATCGGCAGGAGAGTCTATTAAGACAAAATCATATTCCTCTGCTATGCCCTTTTTGCCAAAACCACCTTTCAGGAAGTTTGCCAGAACAAGCTCTTTTCCCATTCTTCCACTTTCTGCTTCCTCTCTGAGACCTTGATTTGAGGGGATAAGGTCAAGATTTTCTTTTACATTGACAGGAGTTACACCTTCATTTTCAAAAATATTCGTGATGTCATGTTCACTATTAACAAACTCAGAAAGCCTGTTAAATCCAAAAAGCATAGTTTGTGTTCCCTGAGGGTCGTAATCAACCACCAGAACTTTGTATCCTCTTCTGGCAAGTTCATGTGAAATTGCATTTGTAAGGCTGCTTTTACCTGCTCCACCTTTTTGGTTAACAAGTCCAATAATTTTACCCATTTCCCACTCCTTAAAAGTGTTGTCTTAGAAGATATTTCGGCATAAAATTCATTGTCTTAAATCTAAGACAGAAAATTGTCTTAATTCTGGATAAAATAAAAACTTTTCTTGCACATAGCAGCCAATACTTTTATTTATCTACATTAAACTTTTTCCTCTCATTGATAATAAAAACACAAAAAAGAAAATAAAAAGCCAGAAACAAATAAATAATCATAGATATAACAAGTGGTCAAAAGTTAGTTAGTATAGTTGGAGCATTACAAACTTGATTGCAAGTTTGTATGTCTTATAATAGTTTTTATAAACAAAATTCAGAGGTTGGAATGGATATACTACAAAATATAATTTTATGGATATTAGATTTATTTGATAACGGAATTAGGGTGTTTGAACCTTATCAGGGAAGTGTTTCTATGGATGAAAAGCAATACACTGCAATGCAGGGTATTATCCATTTTATAGGATGGACAATTGCAATAGGAATTATAATCTGGGTATTCAGATATATGAAAAAACATGCTCAGCAAGATGAAAGGATGAAAAAGTATTATCAAAAATCAGAAGAGGATAAACCTCAGAATTGAAACTCTTTTTGAAGAACTTTTTCCTTTTTATTCTTCCATGAAAGCTTTCTTAAAATAGTGACTACTACCTTATCAGGTTTTAAATCAATAAAGAAATCCAGTTCTTTCCATTTTCCAAATTTTAGAGGGTCTTTTGAATTTATTATCTGCATCTGATTAAAAATTTCATTTCCATTTTTAAATCCTGTCAAATATATATAAAGCTTAGGTTTTCCGTTATCTGCAGTAGGAACTGAATGGGGTATTCCTGTGTTTTTTATGCTAAGGGTAAGAATATCATCATTAATGGAAATTTTAATCTGAAAGTCTTTTTCAGAGGCTATAGAAGCAGGAAATTTATGGGAATGGATATCTTTTTTAGAATGCAGATATGTAAAGGGAAATTTTTGTATAAGCCTACCTTTTTTGGCTGGCATGTGGCATTCCTGACAATTTCTTTTTGAGGCTGTCTGTTGCCATTGTTTATAAGTTTTTTGATGGCAGGAGGAACAAATCTTTGATGTTATATAAACAGGGTCGTAAGTTGAGTAGTGGGGTGGAGAAAATACATCATAAGGACCGTGTATTGAGTTTGTTTCTTCTTTGTAATGGCAGGAAAAGCAATTAACCCCTTCTTCTCTAAGTTTCCCCCTCAGCTGTGGTTTTTTTTCAGGATGTATCTCAAGGGGTGCGTGGCAGGAAAGACATTTTGTTTTTGTATAATTATCAGTTGCCGCTGCGTAATGGGAAGAAGTCCATGCCTTTGAATGTCTGGAAGTAAGCCACTGGTTATATATGTTTTGATGACATTCTGCACATCTTTTGGAAGGAGGACGTTGAAGCAAGTCCTCCTCTAAGAATATTTTTTCTATACTGTCGCAACCTGCTATAAAAAACGCTAATAGTAGCAGGAGTAAAGGCATTTTTAATCACCAAATTTTTCCTTTATTAAATAAAGTGTCTGGTGAACATTATGGCATTTTGCACAATTGTTCTGGGAAATCCATCTTATATGTTGTGAGATAGCTTCTTTGTCTGATTTTTTGATTGCTTCTTGAAGGGCATTTATATGCTTCTGGGCTCTTTCTCCAAAATATATTTTTTCTGAACCTTCTTCCTGTGTATGACATTCACTGCAGGATTGGGATAATCCTTTAAGTCTTTTTGTGAATGAAAGTCCGGCTTTCTTGGCTTCTTTATTTTTACCTTCTGTAAGGTAAATTTTCAGTAATTTCATATCGTTTGTCATATTTTTCATATATTTGCCGTAGTCTAATTTTTCACCTGATACTGGGTCTTCAACATTTATCTTCTCAAAATCAGGTGTATGGTATTTAACCTTTACAGAAACCTGATAAGCTCTATGACACTGGACACAGGTTCTTCCTATAGCTTTCAGGTTTTCCATGGCTGTGGCTTTGTCTTTGTTTTTAACAGCTTCTACAAGTTTTTGTGCATTGGTCTTTTTAAGGTTTCTATCCCATTTTTTGACCATCTGACCGATTTTTAGATAGTTTTCCTGTAATTTTTCAGCCCATAGCTGTGCATTTTTCCAGTCCTCTTCTTTCAGATTTACAACAATACCTGTCATTGAGGTGGAAAGCTGATGCATAAGGTTTAGAAATTCATATTTTTCAGATTTTGGAGGATAGTATTTTGATAACTCTTCAGGGGGGTCTTTCAGTTTTACATTTTTTGCAAAGGCAGATGTGAGCAGTAATAAACTTAATATCCCTGCTAAAGCTCTCATTTTGTCCCTCCTGTTTTTATTTTATAAATTTGCAGGAGGGAAGTTTATCTTTTTATGGCCATAATCATAAAAACAGGATAATCTCTTTTTTGCCCTTCTCTTTCTTTGGTTATGGTGTGGACTATCTGGTATTTGACTTTTTCCAGACCGGTTTCTTTTAGCCAGTTTTCAATCTCATTTTCATCATAGCCAAAATGCTTTACATCAGTGTTATCTGAGTGAAATGTGCCATCTTCTTTGTAAAGGTCTATTACAGCTATATAACCACCTGTTTTGAGATATTCCTTTAGCTTTCTAAGGGCTTCAACAGGGCCATCAAGATGGTGAAATGTCATTGAGGTAATAATCAGGTCAAAATCCTTTTCAGGAAAGCCTTCTGACAATATGTCGTGTTTATAAATTCTTATGTTGTTTATGTTATTTTTCTCAATTTTTTCTTTGAAAACATTAAGCATTCCTTCCGAAAGGTCAAAAGCCACAATCTCTTTCACATAGGGTGCAAGCATTATATCCAGAATACCTGTGCCTGCTCCTATATCCATAACTTTGAAATTCTTAGTATCAGGAAGGTTTTCTAAGATAGCTTTCAGGAAATCTTCAGACCTTTTGTATTTTTCCGGTGTGTCGTATCTGTTTGCAACTGCATCAAATCGTTTTCCTATATCCATCAGTCAATCCTGTAAAAATGGGATTTTGGATATTCACAAACGGGACATCTCCATTTATCAGGAAGTTCCTCAAATCTTATCCCTGGAGAAATAGCCCTTTTTTCATCTCCCTTTTCAGGGTCATATATATACCCGCAAACTTTACATCTAAACCTGCCTATAGTCCTGTCTTTGATAATCACCTTTCCCTTCATAGCAAAAATATAGTATAAAATTTACTTAAAATTTTCTATTGCTTTAGCTAAGTCTTTCATTGCTTTTAAATGGTTAAGAAGCCTATCATATAGTTCTTCCGCTAATGTTTCATCATAGGTATGAACGCTTAGATTTCTATCTTCTAATATTGAAAGCCATTCATCCTCGTTCTGTATTAGCCCCATAGAAAATGCTTCTTTCAGGCAACTTCGTGGAGACCTGCATAGGATACCTTCTTTTTCTAAAAAATTTTTTAATGTTTTCCACGATAGCTCAAAACATAGTTCAAATCTTTTGATGGCACTATCTATTAAAACATCATTCTTTTCCAGACTTAAAACTTCTTCAAATTTCTTCAAGCATTTTTTAAATTCGCTTAGTCTATCCTCTAAACTCATAAAGCAAAACTCCTTCTTTTCGCACAGTGTTTTTGATGCTTTCTGAAGCTTTATTTAGATAGATAAAATCTATTTTTCTAAGGGTTCGTAGATTTTCTAATTCTTCCTTTATT
>JALWLQ010000078.1 GCA_027084095.1 Persephonella sp. | reverse complement strand
CCCATAAAGCGAAGTCTTATATCCCTTTTTATTAGTTCTGGAACTTTTTTATTTATATACTCAACAAGCAGGGACATTATAGCCTCTACTTCTTCTTTAGGCCTGCCCCAGTTTTCTGTTGAAAATGCAAAGACTGTCAGCCATTTTATTCCAACATCTCTGGCAAATTCTATAACTTCCTCAACCCGTTTAGCACCTTCCCTATGTCCAAAAACCCGTGGTAATCCCCTTCTTTTTGCCCATCTCCCATTTCCATCCATTATAATGGCAACATGTTCAGGGATTTTATACAGATTTTCCATTTTATTGAACTACCTCTAATTTTTTACGTGCCAGTTCTGCTTCCTCTGTGTCTGGGAATTTTTGAATAATCTGTCTATAAAGCTCAATAGCTTTGTCTATCTCTCCTAATTTTTCAAGGGAAAATCCTTTTTTGAGCATTGCTGCAGGAAGTTTATTACAATCTTTTATTTCTCCAGTTTCACATCCTTTGATTATCTGGTCAAATCTTTTAATAGCCTCTTCATACTTCCCTTCTATATAGTAAGTCTGACCAACCCAAAAAAGCGCATTATCATAAAGTTCTGAATTTTTATATTTTTTAACAAATTCCTGAAATGCCTCTCTGGCTTCTTTTATTTTCCCTTTGTAATAATTATCAAGTCCATATTTATATAACTCATCTGGGGTTTGTGGCAGTTTTACCTTTTCCTCACCTTCTGCTGGAATATTTTCAATAGGAACACCTGTTGGCTTTTCAAATGTTTTCATTTTCTGGATTTCTATGGCATTTTGAGATGCCACTTTAGAAACCTCATCTACTCTTCTGGAAAGATTAGAAACATCATTTTCCATCTTTGACTGTTTTTCTTTTAATTGAGCCACTTCCTGCCTTATTTCTATTAGCTCCCTTTGGAGAGTGTCTATCTCTTCTTTATTTGCGCATCCTGAAATAATTACAGCTGCAGCAGGCAGCAAAATCAAATATTTTTTCATTTTTACCTCCCTGTTAAATACAATATATGCAATTTTTTTCGGCAAATATAATAATCTGGTTAGAAATTTAGTGTATAGTTTATATATTTTACAGAAAAATGATTAGCTGGAGGTTACAACATTTTGAAAATAGGAGTAATCAGTCTTGGCTGCCCTAAAAATCTGGTTGATACGGAGCTTGTTTTAGGTAAGCTAAATGCATCTAAAGTTGAAATAACACCTGATTTAGAAGAAGCAGATGTAATTCTTATAAATACCTGTGGATTTATAGATGCTGCTAAGGAAGAATCTATAAACACAATTCTTGAAGTAGCACAGCTAAAGGAAAAAGGAAACAAAAAAATAGTAGTTACCGGCTGCCTTGTGGAAAGATATAAAAATGAACTGGAAAAGGAAATTCCTGAAGTTGATATGTTTATAGACCTTAAAGAAGAATTACTTATACCTGAAAAATTAGGATTAAAACCTGAGAAAAATATAGACCTTTACCAAAACAGAGTTATAACCACTCCACCCCACACAGCCTATCTGAAAATATCAGAAGGATGTGACCATACATGTGCTTTCTGTGCAATTCCTTCAATAAGGGGAAAACATAGAAGCCGTTCAATAGAGAGTATAGTTAATGAAGCCAAGGCTTTAGCAGATAGAGGAGTAAAAGAGCTTAATATCGTGTCCCAGGATACAAGTTTCTACGGTATTGACCTGTATGGAAAACCAATGTTATGGGAGCTTATATCACAACTTGAAAAAATAGAAGATATCAAATGGATAAGGCTGTATTATCTTTACCCTACCACTGTAAACGAAGAATTTTTCAAAAGAATGGCAGACAGCGAGAAAGTTGTTAAATATCTTGAAATGCCTATCCAGCATACAGAGGACAAAATCCTGAAAGACATGATGAGAGGATACAGAAAAAACAGAATAGAAAAAATCCTTGAATGGAAGGAAAAATATATACCAGAAGCAGCCATACGAACTGCTGTTATAGTTGGATTTCCAACAGAAACAGAAAAAGATTTTGAAAATATGAAAAGATTTATACAGGAAGCTAAATTTGACTGGCTTGGGGTCTTCACATATTCACATGAAGAGGGAACGCCTGCTTATAAACAATTTAAGGATATAGTTCCTGAAGAAGAAAAAATAAGAAGAAAAAATGAGATAAATCTTATGCAGGAAAAAATAACAGAGGAAAAAAATAGACAACTTATCGGAAAAGAGATGGAAATCCTTATTGACGGATTTTCTGAAGAATGGGAAACCCTTCCTGTAGGTAGAACCTACAGGTCAGCATTTGATATTGATGGAATTACATATGTTGAAACCACAGAGCCTCTAAAACCTGGGGAGTTCATAAAAGTAAAAATAAAAGATGTTGTGGATATCGTTGATACTGTAGGAGAGGTTATAGATTGATATCTATCTGTAAAAAATGTAAAATTTTCAGCGGATTTTAGGTATTTCAGGAGGAGTTATTGAGAAGAATAAAAGACCTTAGGCCTATAAAGTTTGAAAATGAAACCCTTTATGCAATAAATCAGCTACTTCTTCCAAAAGAGCTTAAATGGGAAGAGCTCAAAACCTATCAGGATGTTGCAAAAGCAATAAAAGATATGATTATAAGAGGAGCTCCATTAATTGGAATAGTTGGGGCTTATGGTTTTGCAATTGGAATAAAACAATTAGTGGATGAAGGAAAAGATTTTTCAGAGGCTCAGAAAATCCTTGATACCCTAAAAAATACCCGTCCAACTGCTGTAAATCTTTTCTGGGCACTGGATAGAATATGGAATAAATTTGAGAAATATTTAAGCCAGAATAAATCCCCAGAAGAAATTGTAAAACTATTATTTAAAGAAGCTAACAGGATAGAGCTTGAAGATTACCATGCCAACAAGTCTATAGGAGGCTACGGACAGGTTTTACTTCCCCAAAAGGCAAATATCCTGACCCACTGCAACACAGGTGCACTTGCCACATCTGGCTGGGGAACAGCACTGGGGGTAATAAGAAGTGCCTATGAAGAAGGAAAGGATATTACCGTCTTTGTTGACGAAACAAGACCTTATCTACAGGGAGCAAGACTAACAGCATGGGAACTGGTTTATGAAGGAATTCCCCATTATCTGATTACTGACAACTCCGCCGGTTTTTTAATGGCAATGGGAAAAATAGATGCGATTATTGTAGGTGCAGACAGAATAACCAGAAATGGAGATGTCGCTAATAAAATTGGAACATACTCACTTTCCGTTTTAGCAAAGGAACACAACATCCCGTTTTATGTTGCTGCTCCAACTTCCACATTTGACCTTGAAACAGCCTCAGGAAAGGATATAGTTATAGAGGAGAGGTCAGAAGATGAGGTCAAAAAATGTGGGGGATGTGATATAGCTCCAGAAGAAACAAAAGCTGTTAATTACTCTTTTGATATTACTCCAGCAGCTAACATTACAGCTATAATTACCGAAAAGGGAATAATTTCCCACATAGATGAAGAGCATATTACAAAATTCTTAAAGTTTAGAGGTTGAATATGAAAGTAGTAGCTATAGGTGGTGGAACAGGTTTATCATCATTGCTTAGAGGAATAAAAGATTTGGTTCCAGATACAATAAAGGAGCTTTCTGCAATAGTAACCGTTGCAGACAACGGTGGAAGTTCCGGAAGACTTAGGGAGGAGATGCAAATACCTGCCCCTGGAGATATAAGGAACTGTATTGTAGCCCTTGCTGAAGATGAAGATATTCTGGCAAAGGTTTTTCAGTATAGATTTTCTGAAGGTGAAGGTCTAAAAGGGCATAGTTTTGGAAATCTGTTTTTATCTGTTTTAACCAAGATAACAGGAGATTTCCTTGAAGCCGTTGAAATAACATCAGACATCCTTAAGATTAAAGGCAAAATCATTCCCTCTACAGACCAGATTGTTGATATAGTTGCAGAGTTTACTGATGGAACTGTTATAAAAGGAGAAACCCAGATTACTGAATACGGTAAAAAGCTGAAAGGAAAAATCAAAAAAATCTGGATGGAACCTTCCGATGTAAAAGCTCCTGAAGAAGCAATTAAAGAAATCAAAAATGCCGATGTGATAATTCTGGGACCTGGTAGTTTGTTCACAAGCATAATTCCAAATCTACTGGTAAAGGATATTAGAAACGCAATACTTGAAAGCAAGGCTTACAAAATTTATATCTGTAATGTAATGACCCAGTATGGAGAAACCGACCAGTTTACAGCTTCAGACCATATAAAAGCAATACATGAAGTAGCAGGAAAACCTTTTATAAATGCTGCAATAATAAACACAAAAATTCCTCCAGACAACCTGCTTAAAAAATATCTAAAAGAAAATGCCGAACCTGTTACAGCTGATGCAGGTAATATATCAAGAATGGGAATTACCGTTTATGCAGAAGACTTACTAAAAATAGGTGATTATGTAAGACACGACCCTGAGAAACTGACTTCTGTTCTTGTTAAAATATTTAACCAGATAAAACATAAAAGCATTGTTTAATGAATAGATATCTTTCAGAATTTGATACCAGAACACTACCAGAAATAAAGACAGATACAGTAATAGTTGGAGCTGGTCTGGCAGGGCTCACAGTTGCATACCAGCTTTTACGCCTTGGTATTAAACCTTTAATTATAACTAAAAAACCTCCAGATATATCAAACTCATTTCTTGCACAGGGTGGAATAGCAGCCGCTATCGGCAAAGATGATGACCCTGAATATCATTATCTGGATACAATTCAAGCAGGCAAAGGATTGTGTATAGAAAAAAATGTAAGGGTGCTGGTTGAAGAAGGGCTGGAAAGGGTTATAGACCTTATTAATCTTGGTGTTCCCTTTGATAAATA
>JALWLQ010000077.1 GCA_027084095.1 Persephonella sp. | reverse complement strand
TTTTTTTCCTTTTTCTTGAATTTTCTCTATTTCTCATCTATTATTATTTTAAGACTAATTAGTCTTAAATTCTATGTAAGGTATAGGAAATGAATGTTATTGTAATGACCATTCATCTTCTTGCTGCTTCTTTCTGGATTGGGGGAATGCTGTTTATGGTTCTGGCTTTATCTCCTTATGTGAGAAAACTTCCTAAAGAAATCAGCATACAGGCGTACCAATCGGTTGGTAAAAGATATAGTTTCTGGGGAACTATAATTGGACTTCCTGTTTTATTTATAACTGGTGTTTATAACATGCATACTATGGGTGTATCTTTTTCTGAACTTATGAATTCCAGTAATCCGTACGCTTCCACATTACATCTTAAAATTCACCTTTTTATTCTTACGGCGATACTTGCTTCAATTCATGATTTCTATCTGGGTCCCCGTTCTCATATAAATGAGAAATATAAAGTAGCAGCAAGAATAATAGGAATTGTGAATTTAATTCTTGGGCTGTCTATTATATTTCTGGCTGCAAAACTAAGATTTGGAGGATAGGATTATGTCCTTTGAAAGGGTTAAGGAAATTCTAACTCAATTAACAAAAGAACACATTATTTTATTAAAAGAGGTTGAGGATTTAGAGAACCAGCTGGAGAAAAACTTTTCAGAAGAGGTTTTGAATAGGGCTTTGAGTTTTATACAGGAAAAAGTCAGTAAACATGCCCACATAGAAGAAAATGACCTTGATGAGGCTCTTCAGGAAGCTGGAATAACGGATTTTGATATAGATGCACTTAATTTCGGACACCGAACTCTTGATGAAATTGCAGAGCATTTTGAATTTTTGGTTAACCTTTATAAA
This sequence comes from Persephonella sp., assembly GCA_027084095.1. Taxonomy (GTDB): domain Bacteria; phylum Aquificota; class Aquificia; order Aquificales; family Hydrogenothermaceae; genus Persephonella_A. The sequence continues at coordinate 4,032 of JALWLQ010000077.1, read as the reverse complement.
AAAGGAGAAAGGGAGTATAGAGGTAAAGATTTACAGAAGGAAATAGTGAAGACCTTCCACGAATTTGCCCAAACTTTAAAAGACCATTTTACCGAAGAGGAGCATTTTTTCTTTCCTGATATTTTGAAATATGACCTGGAGAGGTTTGAATAATGTTATCAGCAGCCTGTAAGGATGCTATTAGAGCTATGATATATATTTCTAATTTATCCCGAAAAAAAGAATATGCAGATAAATTTATATCAATACATAAAATTGCTAATGATTTGGGGATTTCGTTTTATTTTTTGTCCAAAAATTTACAGAAGCTTGTAAAAGCAGGCTTATTAATATCTCATAGGGGACCCAGCGGAGGAGTTAAACTGATAAAAAAACCATCAGAAATAAAGCTGCTGGACATTGTAGAAATTATTGATGGGATGGATTTCTTTTCTACATGTATTTTAGGGTTTGAAGAGTGCTCAGATGAAAATCCATGCACTGTACATAATTTGTGGGCTGCAAAACGACAAGAAATATATGAGCTTTTTAAAAATACAACTCTAAAAGATGCAGCAGAGAATATAGAAAAATTTGAAAATATTAAGATTTAAGGAGGAAAAAATGGCATTAAAAATCTATCCTGTATCGGAGAATTTTAATCCGGACAAACCTTTATCTGAAAAAATTGTTTCTACAGAAAATATGGTAATTGTTCATTTTTATCTCAAAGCTGGTCAGAAAATACCTCTTCATGTGTCCACTTCGGAGGTTTTTGTAACTGTTCTGAGAGGTAAAGGTAAGTTTTACTACAAAGACGAAAATACTTACGAAATCTTAGAAGAGGAAGAAAGCCTTTTTTATCCTGCTGAAGAACCACATGGGTTTGAAGCTGAAGAAGATATGATTGTTCAGGCTGTTATTTCTCCAAATCCTCAAAAATAAATCTAAATACCTGCACACCAAAGTGCAGGTATTCTTTATTGATTTAGTTTTTTCTCATATATCTTCATCTCTTTTGTGCTGATATAATCTGCAAGAAAATCATAAACTTCTTTCCATGCCTCTTTTTCTATATAAGAAACCGGACATATTTCTCGTAGAGCTCTAACAAAGGCTTCTCCAAAGTACTTATAATGCTTAGGCTGAACTTTCTTTTCAATATGTTTTTCTACTACTTTGTTAATTTCATCCTGTATAACATCAATATTTTCTATATTTTCAATATATAAACTGAATAGTCTTGCTTGCTGTTTTGCAAGTTCTTTCATATTTTTGTCAAAAAGTTCCTTAAACTCAGGATGTTTTTTGAATAGATATTCATAAAGTCTAAAAAATACGTCATCTAATCTGTACCTTATTTTAGGATAGGACTGCTGAACAATATGAATACTTTCTTCTGAAAGTTTTGTGATTTTACGACTTTTTGCTTTTACATATATAGCTGAAAATTTAAGGTCAGGTTCTTTAGAGATAGGGTCTATGGCATCGGAAACTACAATGTTTACAGGAAAATGATAAACACTACCATAGCCGAAAGGAGCAAATATTACTCCCGGTTTTATATCCCCAATTTTTACCTTTAGATAGGCTTTTCCTCTTTTTGATTGTATATGTATGTAATCTCCATCTATTACTCCTAATTCATAAGCATCATTTTCATTTAGCAAAAGGAAAGGTTCTTCTTCTCCTCTGAGAAGTTCATAGGCTTTACCTGTTCTTGTCATTGTATGCCATTGTTTTTTTGTTCTTCCAGTTGTAAGTATATAGCTATAGGGATATTCTACTTTGTCTCCTGGCTCTTCAAAGATTGCTGCATTAAATTTTGCTTTTCCGGAAGGAGTTGGGAATTTTTTATCCTTATATAGCCATTTTCCTCCCCATTGTTTTGGAAGATGTTCATATTCCCAATTAGATATGTCACAAAGTCTTCCTTTTGTTGTCTTTTTATATTCATCAAAGATTTCTCTACTGTTTTTGTAAGAAAACCAATCTTTCCATCCTATTTTTTCCGCAACTTCACAAAATATTTGCCAGTCGTGTTTAGCGTTCTCAGGAGGGGATTTGAAAGGAGTATTATGGGTTATTGTTCTATCTGAAGATGTCATTACACCTTCCTTTTCACCCCATTGGGAAGTAGGAAGTATAAGGTTTGCATAATCTGTTGTGTCAGTTAGATATGCATCCTGAACAACAACAAAGGTTTTTTCAAGAGCTTTCCAGAATTTATTTAAGTTGGGCATTGTAACAGCAGGATTAGTGCAAACAATCCATAAAAGTTTTATATTTCCATCTATCATTTTATCTATAGCTTCAACTATGGTTATTCCTGGTTTATCTTTTATACTTCCTTTTGGTATGTTCCAAAACTTTTCCATAAACTCTCTATCTTCTGGGTTTCTCACATCTCGGTATCCTGGAAGTCCATTTACCAGATAACCAACTTCTCTTCCTCCCATCGCATTAGGCTGACCTGTAAGAGAAAAAGGGCAACCCTTTTCATTTATTCTTCCTGTGGCAAGGTGAAGATTTATTAGAGCTATATTTTTCATAGTTCCGTTTACGGACTGATTTAATCCCATAGTCCAGAATGAAATAAGCTTTTTGCTATGTCCAAAAAGTTCAGCCAGTTTGTATATGTATTTTTCATCTATATCACATATTTTTGCTGCAATTTCAGGAGGATATTTTTTTGCTTCTTTGAGGGCTTCATCAAAGTGTTCAGTGTAATTTAGAACAAATTCATAATCTATCCATTTATATTTGGATAGAAGATTTAATACACTGTTAAATAGAACCGTATCAGTGCCAGGTTTAATGGGTATCCATATATCTGATTTTTCTGCTGTTTCTGTTTTTACAGGGTCAATGGTAACTATTACGGTATCCGGATGTTCTCTCTTTCTTTTTAATACTCTTTTAAACAGAACAGGATGAGCCCATGCAGCATTTGAACCTGCAAATATAAAAACATCTGCATCATCTATATCCTCATAGCTTCCTGGAGGTCCATCTGAGCCAAATGCCATTTTGTACCCCATAACTGCAGATGCCATACATAACCTTGAATTTGCATCTATATTGTTGGTTCGGACAAATCCCTTTACAAATTTGTTTATTACATAACTGTCTTCTGTGGTCAGCTGTCCAGAGATATAAAAATAGTTCTCATCAGGTTTGTTTTCTTTTAGCTTCTGTGCAATTATTTTTATGGCTTCTTCCCATGTTATTTCCCTGAATTTATCCCTTTTGTTTTCCCTGTATAAAGGTGCAGGAACACGCCCAATATCCATAACTTTTGGAAGGGGAATTGGTTTGAGGCATAAATCTCCTTTTGTGGCAGGATGGTCTTTGTCTCCTTTTATTTTTATCCTGCCTTTTTTATCCTCAAATATCTCAAGTCCACAACCTACACCGCAGTATGGACATTGAGCTGTTATCTTTTCCATGGCTCTCACCTTTTAATCTTCAATTGGTTTGTTTATTTCTTTACCGTAAAATTTCCATAAAACAGCTGAGATTATAATTGCGAAAACGGCCAGAGCAATATAAACAATAAAACCTTTGGAATACCCCACAACTCCGTAATTCTGGACGAACAAACCAAGTATAGGAGGAACTACAAACCCCCCGAAAGCACCCAGTCCACCTACCCATCCGGCAGCTCCACCTGTGGCATGGGGGACATATTTAGGAACCAGTTTAAATACTGCACCGTTTGCAATTCCCATTCCTGCTCCCATCAGAATTTCGCCTGTCAGTGAAAGGATAAAATTGTGGTTAACTGCCACTACAACAACTATGGCACCAATCAAAATAAGTATGTAAGCCATTATTGCTACAAGTTCACCACCTATTTTGTCAGAAAGCCATCCGCCAAATATTCTGATAACTGAGGCAAGCAGTGAAAATCCAAATGCCATTAGAAGACCGGCTTTCCTGAGCTCCACATCATAGCTTTGAACCCAGAAAACTATAAACCAGCCTGTTAATGCCAGAAATCCACCAAAAGAAACAAAATATAAAGCAACCAGAGCCCATGTCTGTATATGT
>JALWLQ010000076.1 GCA_027084095.1 Persephonella sp. | reverse complement strand
AAGCGAGGCACATAAAGATTTAATGACTGAGTATGAAATCAGCAAGAGCTTTTCTTTCTTCGTCAGAGAGGGCTTTTGTTATACTAATCTGCCCCTGCATTACTCCAAATTTAGCAGGGTCAACTATTGGTTTAGCCTCACCTTTTAGAAATTTAACAAGTTCTTCCTCTTTTCCTTTATAAGCTTCAGCAATCTTTTTAAGAGACGGTCCTACACTTTCCACAGAAGCCTGATGACAGCCTGCACAGCCTTTTTCGTTGAACAGTTTTTGACCGTCTACCTGGGCAGTTGTAACGGCTTGCTTTGCAGCTTCTACTTTTTCATTTGCTTTTTCTGCCACCTCATTTGCTGTTTCTTTCGCTTTTTCTGCTGCTGATGAAGCTGCTTCAGTTGTTTTATCTACTGCAGACTGTGCTACTTCACCAGCTTTTTGTGCTGTTTCTGAAGCTTTATCTGCTACTGCCTGAGCAGCTTCCTCCGCTTTTTCTGTGGCCGCACTGGCAGCTTCTTTTGCTGTATCTACAGCATTTTGAGCTGCTTCTTTTGTGGCTTGGGCTGTCTGCTCCATCCCAGATTTTGCAGCTTCAACTGTGTTTTGAGCAGCTTCTTTTGCAGCACTGGCAGCTTCTTCTGCCTTTTCTGTTACGTTGTTGACACCACTTTTAACTGTTTCCATTACAGACCCTGAGCTGGTTTGTTCTGAGCCTTCCTCTTTTTTACTCTGACAACCATAAACAGCCACCCCCGCAATAAGAAGAGCACTTAAAAGTTTTTTCATCGGTACACCTCCCGTTAATTTTTTTCCAGTGATAATCTTTTTTCTCTACTTTCGGAGAGTAGTTTTATTAGCCTCTCCTCATCCCCCCTATCTATTAAATTCCTTAAATTTTCCATAGATTTTATAAATTCATCTATAGTATGCAGGACATTTTCCTTATTTTCAATAAAAATATCCTTCCATACATTAGGAGAACTTGCTGCAATACGGGTAAAATCCTTAAAACCTGCCCCTGGATATAAGAACAGGTCTATACCTGTCTCTTTTGATAGAGAAATAAGGGCATCAACCAGTGCAAATGCTACTGCATGGGGTAGATGAGATACTGCGGCAAATACAAAATCATGGGTATCTGCATCCATAATCTCTACTTTTGAGCCTAAATCTGACCAGAATTTTTCAAGTCTTTTTGTTGCTTCGTCTTCCTGATTTATAGTTAGTATTAATTTTTTGTTTTTAAATAAGCCTATTACTGCATTTTCTACACCTTCTTTTTCTGTTCCAGCGATAGGATGTGCTCCTATGAATTTTACAGGGGATAGTATTTTTTCAAGCTGTTTTACTAACTCTCCCTTTACACTGCCTACATCTGTAACAATGGTATCTTTTTTAAGAAATGGTTTTATTTTCTGAGCTATATCAATAAATGTGCTTACAGGGGTTGAAATTATCACAAGGTCTATTTTTTCCCATGGGATATCTTCAAGTTTTGTCCAGCCTTGGTCTATTGCCCCAAGTTCAATGGCTTTTTTTACTCTTTCCTTGCTTAAATCAAACCCATATATTTTTCCCTGAAAACCTTCTTTTTTTAGAGATAAAGCTATTGAACCCCCAATAAGCCCCAACCCAATGATTAAAATATTTTTAAAACCGCCAAAATCTTTCTCCAATTTCTGCTCCTTTTTATTTGATTAAAAGAACAGGTATCGGAGATTTATGCATTATAAATGATGTTGTGCTTCCAAGGATAAGCTCTTTTATTCTACTCTCTCCGTAAGCACCCATTACAACAAGCTGGTATTTATCTTTATTCTCTACTATGTATTCTTCTAATTTTTCATCTGGATATCCATATTGGAATGTGTGGGTGTAGTTCAGATTTAGATAGTTTTTAAGTAATTCCTTTAAATGCTCTTCTTTCTCAGGGGATGGTTCTTCTAAAACTGAAATTACAGTGATATTTTCCACTCCAATCTCTTTTGCAAATTCATCTAAATACTGGGCTGCATGGATTGATTTTTCTCTGCCATCAAAGGCCAGAATAACATTTTTTATCTCCTGAAATTTATCTGTTGTTATCATAACCGGGCATTTTGCTTTTCTTGCTACAGCTTCAGAGGTTGAACCAAGGAATAAAGGTGCAAATTTGTTGTGTATTCCTGTTTTACCTACGATTAACAGGTCTTCTGGGTCTGCCATATCAACAAGCTCATTTGCCACTATACCAAAAGCCTGTGCAATAGAACAGTCTCCACCTCTTTCTCTACATTTTTGGGCGAACTCATCAAGTAGAACCTTTCCCCTTTCATCCAATATCTCTTTCAATTTAGGTGTTAAATCTGCATAAACACTGAAACCTAATGCTCCAGCTAAATCTTCTATAAATGGTGTTTCAAGCAATCTTATATCAACTATATGTATTCCCACAACAGGTCTTTTTAATTTTTTAGAAAAATAAATTCCGTAATCGGCAGCAACCCATGAACTCTTAGAACCATCAATTCCAACCAGTATCCTGTTAATCATTTTTATTCTCCTTTTTTCTATTAAATTCCATATATGAATTTATTATCTCTGTTAGTGCCTCGTCAAAATCTTTTTTATCTGTTTCCCATACCATAACACCTGCTTTTGTAAGGTTCCATCTGACGCTAAACTCTTCAGGGTGGTATGAAGCCACTACAATGTCTATATTTATTTTTGATAAAATTTCTCCTATCTCTTTCTCATCAGGTTCAACTTTTAGAGATGAGTTTATCTGAACTTTTCCATCCTCTGATATATCTGCGATTATAATCTGGTTAGCTTTTTTAAAATCTGTTATCTGCCTATTATTGTCAGTTAAAAATGCAACTCTTAACCCCCTTTGTCTTACAGGCTCATAATGTATAAATACTGAGTCAACATTAGGGACTTCAGCCTTTATCCTTTTTTCTATCTCATCAACTATTCTGTGGGTTTCCCTGAGAGAGTAATTATGAAGTAAAAGTTCTATATCCAGAAATTTAAAACTGCCGGCAGCTCTACCTCTGATATGTTTTATATCAACTACAGCAGGATTTTCATATATTATTTTCTTTATTTTTTCCAGTTCTTCTTTGTCAAGGGAAACATCAAGAAGTTCTTTTAATCCAGATTTGAATATATCCCAACCACTGTGGAATATGAAAAGGGCAACGATAGCAGCTGCATATTTATCCAGATTATAGCCAAAATGTGTTCCTATTAAACCTACCACCACTATAACAGATGATAAAAAGTCTGCCCATATATGCTCTGCATCTGCCTTTAAAACAGGGGAATTCAGTTCCTTTGCAGCCTTCATCTCAAGTCTTGAGTAAATCAAAGTAGCAATCATAGCTATCACCATAACAAATATAGCCCATTCTGTATGCTGGAGAGTTCTCTCTTCTTGGGAGAAAAAGGCTTCTTTTATAATCTCATAGGCAGCAAAAAATAAGAAAAAAGATATTGCAACAGAAGCTATGTTTTCAATTTTGTAAAGTCCATAAGGGAATTCAGAGGATTTTTTAGCAGCAATTTTTACACTTATCAGTGATATAAGAGAAGCTATAAGGTCAGAAAATGAGTGTATAGCCTCTGCCATTAAGGCCAAAGAGCCTGTAAAAATAGCAAAAATAAACTTAAGTATTGTTAAACTGGTATTCAGTATAAGAGAGCCTAAAGCCCACTTTTCCTTGGTTAATTGATTATTTGAGTGTGTCATTTATCTTTTTGTTTCCTCTATAAGCTTTACAAATTCATCAAATATATAATGGGCATCATGGGGTCCCGGTGATGCTTCTGGATGGTGCTGTATGGAAAATACAGGTCTATCTGTAAGTCTTATCCCTTCAATAGTATCATCATTCAGGTTTATATGAGTAATCTCAACATTTTGCGGCAAAGAAGATGGGTCTGTTGCATAGTTATGGTTTTGTGCAGTAATCTCAACCTTTCCTGTTTTTAGATTTTTTACAGGATGGTTTCCTCCATGATGTCCAAATTCCAGTTTGTAAGTTCTTCCACCTATAGCCCAGGAAAGTAGCTGATGCCCGAGACATATACCAAACATAGGAATATCTGTCTTGATGAGCTTTTTAATCTGTTCAATCTGGTAATGAAGTATTGCAGGGTCTCCGGGGCCGTTAGACAGAAAAATACCATCTGGAGAAAATTTGATTATCTCTTCTGCTTCTACTGTATGGGGGAATACAGTTAATTCAAGACCTCTATCAACCATTAGTCTGAGTATATTTCTCTTTACTCCATAATCTATAATAGCAACCCTATATTTAAACTCTGTTTTCTTTGTGTATCCTTCAGGCCAGACCCAGCTTCCTTCAGTCCATTTGTAAACTTCCTTATGGCTTACCTTTGAAACAAGGTCTAACTCCGAAATATCAGGAATTGAGCGGGCTTTTCTCACTGCCTCTACAGGAGATATATCTCCAATCCCTATATATCCTTTCATAACCCCATATTTTCTTATAATTCTGACCAGTGCTCTTGTATCTATCCCGTAAATACCTATAACACCATTTTCATCAAGATACTCTTTCAGGGATTTATCTGCACGCCAGTTTGAATAAATCTGGGATAAATCCTTTATAACAAAGCCATTAACATGAACTTTTTCTGATTCTATATCTTCAGGATTTGTTCCATAGTTGCCTATCTCGGAAGGGGTCATAACAACAATCTGACCTTTGTAAGAAGGGTCTGTTAAGATTTCCTGATATCCTGTCATTGATGTATTGAATATAACTTCACCGCCTGTTTCTTTCTGGTCTAAACCGGAAAAGGCAATTCCATAAAAGAAATGACCATCTTCTAAGGCAAGGATAGCTTTTTCCATTTCTACCCCTTGAAAAAGATTTTAAATATTTTACCAGAAAGCT
>JALWLQ010000075.1 GCA_027084095.1 Persephonella sp. | reverse complement strand
ATGCCCTTATAGTTGTTGATATGCAAAATGATTTTATGCCAGGAGGAGCTTTGCCTGTTCCAGACGGAGATAAGATTATTCCTGTTTTAAACCAGTATATACAGCTTTTTGCAGATAGAGGAAATCCTGTTTATTTTACACGGGACTGGCATCCGGTAGACCATATATCATTTAAAGGACATGGTGGTATATGGCCTCCCCATTGTGTTCAGGATACAGAAGGGGCAAAATTCCATCCAGAACTTAAAATACCACTGGACAACAAATTTATTATCTCAAAAGGAACATCAAGGGATTTTGATGCATATTCAGGTTTTCAGGGAACTATTTTAGACCAGCTTCTTAAGGAAAGGGGAATAAAAAGGCTTTTTGTCGGTGGAGTTGCTACAGACTACTGCGTTAAAAACACTGTTTTAGGCGGACTTAATCTTGGTTATCAGGTATTTGTTCTTGAAGATGCAATAAAAGGAGTAGAGGTAAATAAAGGAGATATAGAAAAGGCTATAAAACAGATGCTTGAAAAAGGAGCAGTATTTATAAGTTATGGAGAGGTAAGATGATTTTAACCACAACAGACACAATATCAGGCAGACAAATAAAGGAATACAAAGGTATTGTTGCTGCTGAGGCAGTTATAGGAGTAAACGTAATAAGGGATTTGTTTGCAAGTATAAGGGATTTTTTAGGTGGCAGAACCCGTTCCTATGAAAAAGAGTTAAACAAATACAGACAAAAATTACTGGAGGAACTACAGGAGCAGGCTGCCGAAAAGGGAGCAAATGCAGTTGTAGGGATAAATTTTTCCTATGAGATGTATGAATCTATGCTTATGATTTCTGTATGGGGGACAGCGGTAGTAGTTGAGTAGAATGAAATATAGCTACATATTTTCCTTAGATGAGGCAGTAGAAAGCTTAAAAGCTTTTGAGAAAGATAAATATCTATTTCTGGACACAGAAGTTGCTGTAAAATCCTTTAAGGATATTGACTTTTTCTCAGATAAGGTTCGTCTTATCCAGCTGGGCAACCATAATGATATCTTCCTTTATGATATGTTTCTTATTCCTGAATTTGCTAAATATTTAAAACCATTAATAGAGCAAAAAGGTATTATAGGGCACAACCTTAAATTTGATATAAAGTTTCTTAAAACAAACTTTGATATTCTCCCCCAGATAGTTTTTGATACGATGATTGCCTCCCAGCTTCTTTCTGAGCATGAAGGGGAAAAACATTCATTACAGGCGGTAAGCTACCGTCTTACAGAAAACCATTTAGACAAAAGCCAGCAGGCTTCAGCATGGGGATTAAGGGATTTATCACAGGAGCAGCTGGATTATGCAGCAAAGGATGTTGATATTCTCCGTGAGATTTTTCCTATACTCAGGGACAGGCTTAACAGTATAGAAACTCCCCATAAAGCCTCAGGAGAAATACACAAAACATTTTCCCTTGATAATGCAGTTGCAGTTGTTGAGATGGCTTTTGTGCCTCAGCTTGCCCAGATAGAGCTTACAGGTATGCCTGTTGATGAAAATGAGCTGAAAAAAATGCTCCAGCAGGTATCTCAGGATTACCAGAGAAAGTATATTTTCTTTTATAGAAAGTATGGTGTTGACCCTTTTTCACCTCAAAAGGTAACAGCATGGCTAACAAACAAAGTAGGCCTCAAACTGCCAAGAACACAGAAAGGTTCTCTATCCTCGCAGGATAGTGCATTAAGACAGTATATTGACAGACCTGAGGTAAAAGAACTTCTGGAGATACGTTCCGAGAAAAAAACCCTTGATAAATTAAAAGAGCTTAGTTCCCATCTTAGAAATGGCAGAATTTACAGCGAGTTTAAGCAGATTGGGGCACCTACAGGAAGAATGGCTTCTTCCCGTCCAAATCTCCAGAATATAACAAGAGAGCTTAGAAAATTATTTAAAGCACATAAGGGTAGAAAACTTATAGTTGCAGATTACTCACAAATAGAACTGAGAATAGCCGCCGAGTATGTTAATGATGAAACAATGATAAAGGCTTTTTCAGAGGGTAAAGACCTCCACAGGTTTACAGCCTCCCTTATTCTTGGAAAGGAATATGAAGAGATAACCAAGGAAGAAAGACAGATGGCAAAAGCTATAAATTTTGGTCTTATTTATGGTATATCTCCAAAATCCCTTATGGAATATGCAAAAAATAACTATGGGATAGATATAACCCTTAGAGAAGCCCAGAAGTTCCACGAAAGATTTTTTGAGGTGTATTCTGGGTTTAAAAAATGGCATGAAAAGGTAAAAGAGGAGCTTTCTAAAAAACATACAATTGTTGTTTATTCCCTGCTTGGCAGGAGAATGGTTGTAAATAGATTTACAGAGGCGGTTAATTTTCCGATACAGGCCACAGGCAGCGATATACTAAAAATGGCCGTTGTATTTTTTGGAAAATTAAAAGATGGCCTTGATGCAAATATAGTTAATCTGGTTCATGATGAGATTGTGGTTGATGTAAAAGAAGAGGATGCACAGAAGGCAAGGGATGTTCTGTCAGAAAGTATGCTCCGTTCAGGGAAAATACTCCTTAAGAAAGTCCCTGTTGAGTTTGAAGCCCAGATAGTTAAAAGCTGGGCAGAAAAGTAGTTTATTCTTTTTTCTTTTTCACATACTTTTCCAGTAATTTGAGCATTTCCTTTTTATTATTTATCCTTGCAACATCTATAGGAGTTATTCCGTCTTTATCTTTTATTAATGGGTTTGCGCCCTGCATCAGCAATAACTGGACTATATCTTTATATCCGTAAAATACAGCCCAGTGAAGAGCTGTTCCTCCATGCTCATCCTGATAATTAAGATTGGCACCTTTTGCGATTGCCAGTCTTACCCTGTCAATATCTCCAAGCTGGGCTGCTGTTAAAAGCATATCATCTGGATTTGAGTTGTCTATTCTTTTACAGGCTGCTGAAAAAAGGGCAATCAGAATAACTAATACTGGCACTAATCTTTTCATTTTTCTCCTATATTTTTGGTTTTTAACAATTATAAAATATTCAGAACCATATTCTAATGCCAGCTATTATATCAGTGTATTCAGTTTTTTCCCCTTCTGATTTAGCTAAACTTTTTGTCTGACCATATAGCCTTGTATAAGAAATACCTATATAAGGGGCAATTTCCCTTTTTATCTCGTATCTGAGCCTCAAGCTTAGATTAATATCATTTATACCGGAACCTATTCCTATTTCTTCAATCTTTGAGAAAGAAAATGTTGTATCAAACTTAGGTTGTAAGGCTAACCTCTGGGTAAGCCATATATCATATTCTGCCTCAAAATCCCCGTAAAATTCTCCCTTTGTTGTGAGCCTTAAGTTTGTATCCACCTCAAACATATACGGTGCAAGTCCTTTTAAACCGACAACAGCCATTCTCCTGTTTCCGCCATCAGATTTATATGAACCTGTATATCCTGCACCAATCCTGAAGTCCCAGAAGGGAGATATGGCTTTACCATAAAGCAGGTCTAAGTTTTCTATATCTCCGCTTCCTGTATTAACATTGTGTTCTCCTTCTATTTCCAGCCATACTTTCTGGTAATCTCCACCATACCAGCCTGTAATCTCATAATCTATTCGGTGGCCGTTATCAATTGCATACTCAATTCTGTCAAAAAGCAGCTGCCCGTAATAAATCGGTTCCATGGGCTTGATAGGATGCAAATTACATTTTTTCTCCTGAGCATACACAAAAGAAGTTATTAATAATCCTACAGTTAATATCTTTTTAAACATAATTTCCTCCTTAACAGACTTGCAGAACTCTAAACATACCTGTATGCATGTGATAAAGGATGTGGCAGTGGAATGCCCAGTTTCCTATGGCATCACTATCTATTTCTACACAAACCTTTTCACCGGGCTTTAGATTTATTGTATGTTTTCTGGGGTTAAACTCTCCGTTTCCATTTTGTAGATACATCCAGATACCGTGTAGATGCATAGGATGGTCCATCATTGTATGGTTGATAAACATTATTTTTATTCTTTCATTTAGTTTTGCTTTAATAGGTATTTCAAATTTATCTGTTAGTTTCTTTCCATCATAGGAATACATCTTCCAGATAAATCTTTCCATATTTCCTGTTAGATGAATATCTATCTGTCTAACCGGTTTTCTGACAGGATGGGGCTGGAGGCTTTTTAGGTCAGAGTAAGTTAAAACCCTGTGCTGAACCTTTTCCAGTCCGACACCTGCTTCATTTAATCTGCATACTGGATTTTTATTTATCATTGCTGCATCTACCCCGAAACTATCAGGTATCATCAGAGGTTTACAATCTCCGCATCTATCCATCATTTTCATACCTTTCATATGTCCCATATGATGATGCATTCCTCCCATTGCCTTCATTCCTCTTTCTGCAGGTGGTCTTTGGGAAGGAACCGGAGCAGATAAACCTTTTTTATAGGTTAGGGTTCCCCTTGTATAACCGCTTCTGTCCATTGTTTCTGCAAAAATTGTATAGGCATTTTTATCAGGCTGAACAATCACATCATAGGTTTCTGCTATCGCTATTCTAAATTCATCAACTACAACAGGTTGAATATTCTGGCCATCTGCCTGAACCACTTTCATTTTTAAGCCTGGAATACGGACATCAAAATATGTTGCCGCAGAGGCATTTATAAATCTTAAGCGGACTTTTTCACCTGGATTAAATAGAAATTCAGGGTTTTCCTCAGCTGTTTTTCCATTCATCAGATATGTATACGTTGCACCTGTTATATCAGCTATATCCCGGGGGCTCATTCGCATTTTTGCCCACATAGACCTTTCTCTCAAAGTTCTTTGAAAACCTTTTTCTTTTATATCTCTTATAAGGTCTGAGATAGTTCTTTTGTGGTAGTTGTAATATCCGTCCCATTT
>JALWLQ010000074.1 GCA_027084095.1 Persephonella sp. | reverse complement strand
CTACAAAATCCTTAAAGCTATCTAAATTGTCAATTGTAAATTCATAATCATCTCCAATCTCAATTGCATATATATTTCTATCTTCAGGTTGTGTTTCCTTGAGTTTACTTCCTGCATCCCACAGATAGCTTATTTCGTCCAGTGACTTTGCCGTAAGACAATTTGAAGTATCTGGATTACCGTTTTTATCAGGTAAGCATCTATCTATTTTAAGTTGTTTATCATCATCTATATAAAACCTTAAAATCCTATCTTCCAGAATATCCAGATAATAATTTAAGTTTGTATCTTCTCTGAGATTTTGGATATTCTTCGTCAGGAAAAACCAGTAAGCGTATAGATGACCTATCCAGTTAACTGTATATTCATCTTGGGCGTCTTTAAATGTTTTCTCTGGGTGGAATGTTGCCTGTGCCACAACAGCACCACCGGTTTTTCTGTCTGACAAAACGGATACAGATGTTCCTGAAGATGTGCGCTTTAGAATATTCTGAAATGCTTTTTCTATGGTCTCTTCCAATTTTAATGGATTTGTTATAAGAAAATATGTATCAGGAATGCCATCTCCATCCTTGTCCCATTCATCCTGTCTATCTGGGATATCATTATCATTTTTATCATCAAAACCTCCCCATTTTGCCGCAAGATATAGAGGGGTAGGTAATGTTTGTGCTGAAGAAGAACTTACGGTAAAGATATGTTCCCACTTTAAAGGCATATCTGCAATGGTATCAGGTGTCCACGATAATTTCTGAACATCCCCATCCTTTACAAGAAAGTATGTTCCATCCTCTGTTGTTCCTGAAATACTTAAACCAAAGACCTGGTCAACACATCCTCCACCTTCAGTTGAAGTTATGGTTACCTTGACTTTGTCATCATCAATGGCTTTTATTTCATAAAAAACAATAGCATCCATATCATAGTCGCCACCCTGTTCAACGTCAGCAAAGTTTATTCTGAATTTTATATATGAAATTTTATTGTCAGATGTATACTGGATGTCTTCTATATAAAAATCAATTATTGGGTCTGATGGACAAAAAGCATTCTCCTGGCAGTTAGAAAGCTTTAACCCTTTGTCTTCATCATAAGAAATGGTTGAACATTTAGATACGCAGTAATCATAAACGAAACAACCGCTTACGGACTTTCCAACAGGAAGTATATTAACATCTCCAGCAGGTAAAGATATCTTTATATTTGGAACATGGGTAGAAAGAGAAATTGTATAAGTTTTTATTCCCAGTTCTTTGTTTCCATAGTAGGAAACTGCTGCAGAGTAAAAACTTCCCTGTTTTGTAGGTTCTTCAGGACATAAACCTCTTATAGAAGCAAGGGATGAAATATTTTTTTGGGAACAGATAAAGTCTGTAAAAGCTCCGCTTTGCCCTATAAAATATGAACCATTAGATATACCTTCTTCATCAGAAATTTGTTCAGCAAGGCTTGAAACATCAAGCTCGTCAATATCCCCTGAAAATCCTGAATTAAAATAACTACCTGGAAGCTGGTCTGAATCATAATTAACAGTTTTATCACTTATAACAAAAATAAATGGTTTTGCACAAACAGGATATTTATCTTCCGGTTTATCCCATGATGCTTCAGGTAAATCAGGACTGATATCATCTGTAAAGTACTCTCCAGATGGATTTCCTTTATTAGAGAAATATCTGACAGTTTCATAAAGCATTTCAGCAATAGGATTTCCCCATGATTTGAATTCCCCCTCCTCTATGGGAGCATCAAACTTCCAGGCTCTTGGCCATCCAAGTCCGTAAGCATGGCCATAAGCCCAGTCTTTATCTGTGTTTCCTGTCTTGATGTAATCTTCAAAATGAAAATCTACTATTTTGATTTTATTTAGGGTATCAATTATCCCATGAACATCTGTTTTAAACTGTCCTGTGTCTGGGTCTATTTCCTCTGAGATTGAGGATACATTTTTCCTTAAAACTCCACCTGACATATTTTTTTCATAAGAACCTGTTAAAAGCCCAAAATATATTTTTGAATAAGGAATACAATTTCCTCCGTTTGCCCCGCAATCATCATCCGTTTGACACTCTATATAACTTTTTGAACATATTTTTTTGCCATCTGGGTCAACTCCGTATTTTTGAAGAAGACCAACTGGCTTATAGTTTCCTGAGGGATACTTTTTGCAGTTTTGTTCAAGACCCACAGACTTATCACAGACCTTTACTCTAACTTTAAAGTTTTTTATAACACTGCTGTAGTCGTGATAAATTACTTTACCGTTAGGTTGATATTCTATCTCTCCATCCAGTAAACCGCCACATATATGTGAATTTGAAATAACATTGGAAATTCCTGCATCAGGATGGTCACAGTTCTGGTAGTCATTCTGGTCACAGTTATCTTTACACTCCTGTTCCTGAGCTGGCTGTCCTCCATAGTAGTATTCACATTCGTGATAGCAGGCTTCTTTACATTTTTCAACCTCAACGTAGTCTTTTGATGCCCAGTCCCAAATCCTATGGGATTTGTTCTGGTCTTTTCCTTCTAAAACTCTAATCAGTCTGGGTTCTCCTTCTTTAAGGGATGCTACACAGAAAAGGGTTTTTCTTTCTTCAGGTGGAGGCTCAAAAGGAGTTAGTCTATTTAAATCATCTCCGTCATATTCTTTCCCCCAGCTATGTCCATCGTGGGGTATGGTTGTTGCTTCAAGAATAGTTTCATTTTTTGTGTCTATGTATCTGTATCCACCATAAAGAACTTTTCTGATTAAATCCAGACGGGACATTGTAAGCCAGTTTAGGAAATTTCCGCTCCACTCTCCATCACAATATTTGTCTGATGTTTTTCTTACAGGAACAAAAATTTCACCCTGATAGCTATAACATTTATAAGGGTCAAAATATCCATAATAATCAATTTTGTGATTATACCCTACATCTATTCTTCCATCTCCGTCTAAATCTATTGTGTCGTTATAGGCTTCAAAGAATAGCTTATGATTTTTCCCCATTACCAGCATAACAAGTGGAGATACATCTGTGTTTAGAAATGGTGGAACTGCACAATACTTGTTTTGTGCAAAAGACATAGAAAACAAAGATAAAGTAATAAATATTACGATTGTTCTTATCATCCCCCCTACCCCTCAAGGTATATCAAAATACCCTGTTATTATAAATTTATCACTTGAAGATTTGATTGTAAACTAAATAAAAAAGGATTTTAAGATGAAAATAGTTACTGTATTACTTGCGGCAGGTTCAGGAAAAAGATTTGGTGAAAAAAAACAGTTTATAAAGCTGAAAGGAGAGCCATTATTTCAGTACTCTCTAAACACTGTAAACAAAATAGATGAGATTTCAGATGTAGTTCTGGTTCTACCTCCTGAAGATATAGACAGAATTAAAGTTTTTTCATTTAAAAATGTAATCAAAGTGGAAGGAGGAAAAGAAAGACAGGATTCTGTTTTTAATGCTCTACAAAAAATTGAAAAAGCAGACATTGTAATAATCCACGATACTGCACGACCTTTTGCCACAGAAAAAATGTTTTTGGATGGAATTGAAAATGTAAAAAAAGGCTGGGATGGGAGTATCACGGCAATAAAAGCAAGGGATACCATAAAAGAGGTTGAAGATAAACAGGTTAGAAAAACCCTTAATAGAGAAAAACTATATATTATCCAGACCCCCCAAACATTTGTCTATTCAAAGCTTCTTGATGCCCATAATAAAGTTAGAGAAAAAAATATCTATGGAACTGATGATGCTTATCTAATGGAAATAGCTGGATATAGGATTACTATAAATCAAGGGTCTATTCTAAACTTCAAAATAACCACAAAAGAAGATATGATACTGGCAAACTGCCTTGTAAAAGGAAAGTCTCCTTTTTAAATAACTTTATACTTCTCAACCACCTCCTGAGAAAATAAATTAATTCTAAAAAGCTGGAGGTGGCTGCCATGGCTGAAGAAAAAACCAAAATAGATATGGAAGTATATTACAAAAGATTTCTGGCACTTTTTGAAGAGATTAAAAAGGATTATCCAACATTTGTTGATGGATTTATGAAATTTTTTGCTGCAACAGAGGGTCCCGGAGCACTTGATAAAAAAACAAAAGAGCTTATATCTGTGGCTCTTTCTGTAAAATCCCAGTGTCCTTACTGTATTGCATTCCATGTAAAAAATGCCATTACAGAGGGAGCAACAAGGAATGAGATAATTGAAGCAGCAATGGTGGCTGCGTTGATGGGAGGTGGTCCATGCGTCGCTTACATGAAGTATGTATTTGATGCATGTGATGAGTTTGGGGCTAAATAACTACATAATAGGATTTTCTTTTTGCTTATAGCTATCCAGATGGGAAGTGGAATTTATCATTTTTATTGAAACGGTAGGATTTGCTACCTCTATTACAGAAATTCCGGTGTTAGAATGCTTTAAAGCCCATAAATTTTCCATTCCCATACCACAGGCTATACATAAAAGTCCCTGAATAGAACCTCCATGTCCTACAACCAGTATATTTTCCACTTCTTCTTCTAAAATATCTTGATAAAAAGATTTAAGCCTGTTTTCAAACTGAGATATCTCTTCCTGTGAAGGCAAGGGGCATGCTACAGGATTTTGGAGCCATTTCTGGAATGTTTCATAATCTGTCTGAAAAATATGTTCATAAGTTCTTCCCTCCCACTGTCCAAAATTCATTTCTCTAATTCGCTGGTCTTTTATCACAGGAAGTTCAAGAATATCAGAGATAATAACTGCTGTCCGATATGCTCTTCTTAAATCAGAGCTGTATATTTTATCTATCTGAAAATTTTCCTTTAGATATTCGGCTGCCAGTCTTGCCTGAACAATACCTGCAGGTGTCAGGTCTGTATCTATGTGCCCCTGAACAATCCTTTTTGCGTTATATTCACTTTCTCCGTGCCTAA
>JALWLQ010000073.1 GCA_027084095.1 Persephonella sp. | reverse complement strand
TGCAGGAAGCTAAAAACTATGCAAAATTTGTTTCAGCCCAGATGTATTACTCGCTACTGGGTAGAGATATTGAGTTTGAGGTTGTTCCTGCCTGTGAAGATTTAGGGCTTGGAATACTGGCATGGAGCCCACTGGCTGGTGGTTTCCTTACAGGAAAATACACCCGTGAAAATATTCCCGAAGGCAGTAGATATGCCAGAATGGAAAGACCATTTTTAAGATTTGATTTTGAAAAAGGATACTTTGTTGTTGATGAACTCAGAAAACTTGCAGAGAAATACAATGCTACCGTTTCACAGGTGGCCCTAAACTGGATAAAAGCAAAACCATTTATAAGCTCAATAATTATAGGAGTTAGAAGCCTTGAACAGTTAAAAGATAATCTTGGCTGTATCAACTGGGATTTATCAGAGGAAGACATATCTTATCTTGATGAGATAACTGCTCCTGAAAGACCATATCCCCAGTGGTTTCTTGATATGTTTGCAGATTTATAAAAAGGAACAGCAGAATGGGAAAACAACACAAATGTGATAAACAAGATTTAAACGAATGTATGAAATTAAAAAATTTTGAACTAATACATGCATTTAAAATAAATGGTGAGTATATTATAGGAATATACAAAGGCAGTATATCTCCTTTTGACATACTGATAAAATACAGACAAAAAACAGAAAAAGGTTGGTCAAGGATAAGAACTCCAAAACATATCCACTGGGCAGTAGATATATTAATGAAAATGCAGACGGAACCCCAGAAAACAAAAAAATTCCTGAATTTCTTGCTAAAGATATGGGATGAAATAGAACCCATAACTTCTGAAGAAGAAAGACGAAAAAGAACAAATATAAATTATCTTTTAGGGAAACATAAAAAAGAGCTTAATGAATATAAAGAGCTATCAAAAAAAGGTGAATACTCAATAAAATTTTTAATCCTACTTGCAGAACTTTTAATGGTTCAAGAAAAAACAAATATGCAAGATGCATACATGTTTAAAAAATTACTTGAAGCTCTTGGAAAAGGAAAAGATATATTTAACATAGTAAGTATAGCAACCCACACAGGAAGGTAAGATGCAAATAATATTAAAACCTAAACCTTTTGTAAAATGGGCAGGTGGAAAAAGACAGATAATAGATATTCTTAAAAGGGAAGCACCCACAGAATTTAATACATATATAGAACCATTTGTAGGTGGAGGAGCTTTATTATTTGAATTATTACCAGAAAGAGCAATCATAAACGATATAAACTCAGAATTAATTAATGCTTACAAGGTAATAAAAGACTATCCAGATCAATTAATAGAAAGTTTAAAGCTGCACAAAAACGATAAGGAATATTACTATAAAGTGAGGGCATTAGATCCAACAAAATTATCTCCTGTAGAAAGGGCAAGTAGATTTATTTATTTAAATAAAACCTGTTTTAATGGGCTATACAGGGAAAATTCCAAAGGACAATTTAATGTTCCATTTGGTAAATATAAAAATCCAAAAATCGTAGACGAGGGAAATATAAAAGCTGTATCTGAGTATTTAAACACAGCTAATATAAAAATTTTCAACACTGATTATAAAGAAATTTGTGAACTGGTAGATAAAGGGGACTTTATTTATTTAGACCCCCCTTATCATCCAATTAGTAAGACTTCCTCATTTACCAAATATACAAAATATGATTTTACACAAAAGGATCAGGAAGAGTTAGCACAAATTTTTAGACGATTAGACAAGAAAGGTTGTTATGTAATGCTTTCTAATTCCAATACAAACTTTATAAGGCACTTATACAAAGATTATAAAATCATAGAAATTGATGCAAGTAGAGCTATAAACTCAAATGCAGAAGGGAGAAAAAAAGCAAAGATAGAAGTATTAATCAAAAATTTCTGAAGGTCTGGTTTAATGTACACATGGGAAAAAGTTTTTTCTGAGATTAAAAAATACAAGAGAGAACTTATCTTAGGGCATATTTTTGCCCTTCTGGCAATTGCTGTAAGTGTTCCAACTCCTCTATTCCTGCCTTTGCTTGTGGATGAAGTGCTACTGAACAAACCAGGAATATTTGTCCATACATACAACAAAATCTTTGGACAGGGCAATCCTGTAACATATACCCTTGCTGCACTAATTATTGTTCTAATAATGAGAACCCTGTTTTTTGTGTTTAACGCACTGCAGGCAAAAATTTTCACAAAAATATCCAAAAGCGTTACATACAAAATTAGGGAAGACCTGCTTAAACATATAAAAGATTTATCTATGGCTGAATTTGAAACTGTAGGAAGTGGAGCTATTGCCTCTAAACTTATAACCGACGTTAACACCATTGATGATTTTATAGGAAAAACAGTTAGCAGATTAATTATATCTGTTTTCACAATTGTTGGTGTTGCTGTTGTTCTTATTATGATTAACTGGAAGTTAGGATTACTTATAGTTTTCCTAAATCCTGTCGTTATCTATTTCACAACAATTATTGGTCGCAGAATAGGAAAGCTCAAAGCTATAGAAAATAAAGCTGTAGAAAAATTTCAGGAAAAACTCACAGAAACCCTTGATTTATTCTGGCAGATAAGGGCAAGTAATAGAGAAGAGCCATTTATAAATGCAGTTTTAAAAACTGCACAGGAAGTCAAAAACACTGCCATAGAGTTTGGCTGGAAAAGTGATGCAGCAGGAAGATTATCTATGCTTGTTTTCCTTGCTGGATATGAGATATTCAGGGCTACAAGTATTCTCTTTGTTGCATACTCAGACCTTACAATTGGTTTGATGCTTGCAATTTTCGGGTATCTGTGGGTAATGATGACACCTGTTCAGGAATTACTTGGAATACAGTATGCCTTCCATTCTGGAGATGCTGCTCTAAAGAGAATAAACCAGATTTTTGAGATGAGAAAAGAGCCTAAATATCCCCATATACTAAATCCATTCAAAAATAGAGAAACAACTTCTGTAAAGTTAAAGGATGTGTATTTTTCTTATGACGGGGAAAACTATGTTCTAAAAAATATCAATCTAAAGGCTGAAGAAGGTCAGAAAATAGCCATAGTAGGTGCAAGTGGAAGTGGGAAAACCACTCTGGCTCATATAATAGTAGGTTTTTATCCTGTAGATAAAGGAAAGGTTTTATATGGAGATATTCCTGTTGAGGAAATTGGACTTGATGTTGTCCGTGAAAACGTATCTCTTGTTTTGCAGATGCCTATGATGTTCAATGACACTGTTAGATTTAACCTGACCCTTGGTAGAGATATTCCTG
Organism: Persephonella sp.; assembly: GCA_027084095.1. Lineage (GTDB taxonomy): Bacteria > Aquificota > Aquificia > Aquificales > Hydrogenothermaceae > Persephonella_A. The sequence continues at coordinate 1,654 of JALWLQ010000073.1, read as the reverse complement.
AATACAAGATATGGGAAGCTTTAGAAATAGCCCAGATGAAAGATGTAGTAGAGGCATTACCACAAAAACTGGATACACTTATCGGAAAAAACGGGGTTAGACTTTCCGGAGGCCAAAGACAACGACTTGCTATAGCCAGAATGATTTTACAAGACCCTAAAATTGTTATCCTTGACGAATCCACATCAGCCCTTGATACCCATACAGAATATAAACTGTTTAATGCTCTTCAAAAATATCTGGAGAAAAAAACAGCCATCATCATTGCCCACCGATTATCAACAGTTCAACAGGCAGATTATATCTATGTTCTTGATAAAGGGGAAATAGTAGAAGAAGGAACTCATCAGGAACTTATGGAAAAAGAAGGTCTTTATAATCAGTACATGAGAAAATATTTTGTCAATTAAAATCTATAAAATTCCCATAAACAACCGAAAATTAATAAAACAGATAAAAAAATATTAATGGAGGAATGGATGAAATTTTTATCAAATCTAACCATTAAAATGAAAGTTCTCATTCTTTCTATTATTCCCCTTCTGGCAATCTTAATTTACACCTCCATTTTTCTGTATAACCACTATAAAAGCTACTCTGAATCTCAAATTATTGAGAACAGTGTAAATCTTGCAACAAAAATATCAGCAGTTGTTCATGAATTACAAAAAGAAAGGGGAAGAACAGCAGGCTATCTGGGAAGTGGTGGAACAAAATTCAAAATAGAACTTCAAGAACAACGAAGACTAACAGACCAGAAAATATCCCAGCTTAAAAACTATTTAAATAAGATAGATAAAAGTAGTATTCCAGAAAAAACATATATGAAACTCCAGACAGCACTGGAAGAACTTAATAAACTTAATTTTATAAGAAATCAGGTTGATAGTTTAGACATTCCTGTAAACAAAGCAATAGGCTTTTATACAAATCTCAACAGACTATTTCTGGAAACAATAGGTTCTTTTGCAAAAAATAGCTCCGATGCCACTATAACAAAACAGCTAACGGCTTATACAGACTTTTTATTTGCAAAAGAAAGAATGGGGGTAGAAAGAGCTGTTTTATCTGCTGTTTTTGCACAAGGAAGCTTTACACCTGAACTTTATACCAGATTTATATCTCTTTTAAGTGAACAAAGAGCCTTCCTGATATCATTTGAAACTATAGCACCTGAGGATTTCCTTCAAAAATACCGCCAGATAGTCAGTGGTCAGGTTGTTGAAGAAGTTAAAAGAATGGAGAACATAGCCATTCAAAAAGCACAGGAAGGAAACTTTGGTGTAGACCCACACTACTGGTTTGATACTATTACAAAGAAAATCAATCTTATGAAAAAAGCAGAAGATTATATGTCTGCCACACTAATTAAAACTATAAATGATATCCAATCCCATGCTAAAGGTAATCTTATAGCAGACTTTATTATTTCTTCAGCGATAATAACCTTCATAGTACTTATAGGATTTATGATAAACAAATCAATCAGCACTACGATAACCACTATACAGAAAGAACTTAAATACATAGCTGATACAAAAGACTTCACGAAAAAAGTCAGAATAAATACAAATGATGAGATGAAAAATATTGCAGACTCTATTAACTACCTGATTGAAGCCTCAAGAGAAGCCATTGAACAGGCAAAAATTGC
>JALWLQ010000072.1 GCA_027084095.1 Persephonella sp. | reverse complement strand
AGAAACACTTAAGATATAAGGATAAGGTAAACTACTTGAAGTAGATATTTCTTTTCCAGCCTGTGAATAACCTTCTTTTAGATATTTTTTCCACATAAAATAAGCGATTATGGAAAATATAAAAACAGAAAATATATAAACAGATACAGGCAGTTTGTTTAGGTTTATATTACTATTTATAGGAAATATAGAGAAAGTCAGAACTCCTAATATAATAGAAGCAAGGATAAATATTCCCGTTTGCTGAAGGAACATATACTCTTTTATCTTTTTTAATCCTCTTAAACTTTCTGTATGAATAAAAAGAAGAACAAAGGGAACTATTCCTATAGAAGCTATCTTAAAGTAAGGCTCAAGATGTGGTTTCTTAAATACAAATTCGGCTATATATCCCGATAAAAAGAAAATTAAAATCGAAATGATTATGGAAAAAGGTAAAACAAGTTTTATAGCCTTTTCATAAATATCTTTTACAACTACCCATTTTCCTTGAGATGAATACTCAGCCACAAATCTAAGTAATGCCGTATCCATTCCAAGACGACCGATAACAGATGAAATCTGCAAGAGTGTAAAAGAAAGGGCAAAAATTCCCATTGCTTCAGCCCCATATCCACGGGTAACTAAAAGGGTGAAAATATACCCTGCTATTATTCCAAGTATCCTTAGAACAAAAGCGATAGAGGAACCTTTTAAAAGCTCTTTTAGATGAATATCTGAGTTAATCTTGTTTTTTATTTTGCTTACTACATTCACCATAATTTATTTACTTATTTTCCAGTTGCCCATTTAATAAGAATATCTGCCACTTCCGGCCTTGAAAACTCTTTAGGTGGTCTTTTGCCTTCTCTTAACATTGCTCTTACTTTTGTTCCGCTTAGATGTATATGGTCTTCTTTTGGATGTGGGCAAGTTTTAGAAGATGCCATATTCTCACATTTTGTGCAGTAAAATGAATGCTCAAATTTAAGTGGCTGTATTTCAAGTTCATCTACAAACTGTTCTACAAACTCCTGAGCTTCATATGTTCCGTAATAATCTCCTACACCTGCGTGGTCTCTTCCAATTATCATGTGTGTAGCACCGTAATTCTTTCTCATAAGCATGTGATGGATAGCTTCTCTTGGTCCTGCGTAATGCATTGATGCTGGTAAAACAGAGAGATGAACTTTTTCTTTATTAAAATAGTTATCTATTAGAACTTCATAACATTTCATTCTCACATCTGCTGGTATGTCATCTGGTTTTGTTTCTCCAACAAGTGGATGTATCATCACACCATCCATAGGTTCTAAAGCTACTTTTATTATGTATTCATGGGCTCTGTGTATTGGATTTCTTGTCTGGAAGGCTACTATCTTCTTCCATCCTTTTTTCTTTATGTTTTCTCTTACCTGTACTGGGTCTAAGTAATACTTTTCATCTATTCCTTCTCTCACTGGTCTATTTAAAAGTCTTATAATCTCTCCACCTATAAAGTTGTTTCCTGCATTTTTTACAACTTTTACCCCTGGATGTTCTATATCTGTTGTTTTAAATACATTTTTACAGTAGTTTTCAAGGTCAAGATGGAACTTATCTTCTATAACCATTATTGCTATTGGTCTATCATGCTTATCATAAAGGGCTACTTCATCTCCTATCCTTAATTCTTTAAATATTTCTTCAGGAATAGGTAAAACAATAGGTATAGACCATAAAAGTCCATTTTTTAGATGAATATTGTTTATAACTTCTTCTGCATCTTCTTTGGTCATAAATCCATTTAGTGGAGAAAATCCACCATTTGCTATCATCTCACAATCACTTACATATCTATCAGCTATTGTTATTTTTTTTAAAGTTTTAGCTTTTTCTAAAAGTTCTTTTTTCTCTTCTTCGGTAGCTATCTTATTTATTAGTTTTCCTCCGTGAGGATTTAACATCTTTATTCAACCTCCAGATATCCTTTTTCTTTAAGATATGAGATTATTTTTTCTACGCTTTCTTCAACACTTTCTTTATCTGTCTCTACAACTATTTCAGGATTTTCTGGTTCTTCGTAGGGGTCATCTATTCCTGTGAAATTTTTTATAATTCCTGCTCTTGCCTTTTTATAAAGACCTTTAACATCTCTCTGTTCGCATACTTCTAAAGGACATTTTACGTATATCTCTACAAATTCTTTTTCTTCAACAAGGTTCCTTACAAAATTTCTATCTTTTTTGTAAGGTGATATAAATGCTGTCAAGGTTATTATTCCTGCGTCAACAAACAGTTTAGCAACCTCTCCAATTCTTCTAATGTTTTCTTCTCTATCTTCAGCAGAAAAACCTAAATCTTTGTTTAGACCTGTTCTTATATTATCTCCATCTAACACATAAGTATGAATTCCCATCTCAAAAAGTTTTTCTTCAACTGCATGTGCAAGTGTTGATTTTCCACTTCCAGAAAGACCTGTGAACCACAGTATTACTGATTTATGTCCTTTTTGCCGCTGCCTATCCTTTTTTGTTATATTTCCTTTATGGGGAATAATAAATTCTTTTTTTGCCATTTTCTCTCCTACATTCATATGTTATGAGGTAATAAATACTATGTACAAAATGCAAATACATATTATTCCATATAATATGGCTAAAGGTAAACCTACTTTAAGGAAATCCTTAAATCTATAATTTCCTGCACTATAAACCATTAAATTGGTTTGATATCCAATTGGGGTAATAAAACTTGCCGAAGCTCCGAAAGCTACAGCCAGAAGGAAAGCCATAGGTTCTACAGATAGTATATTTGCAGTAGATAAAGCAATTGGAAAGACTATTGAAGCCGCTGCAACATTTGTTACAAATTCTGTCAATATATTTGTAATTAAATAAATACCTGCTAAAGCTCCTATAATACCAAAAGGTAGGAGTAAATCTTTTATATACAAAGCTATTAATTCTGCAAGACCAGAGTTTATTATTCCTTTTCCAACTGCCATAGAAAGAGCAGCAATTATGGCAAGATTAATATCAAGTCCTTTTTTTATTTCTGAATATGTAGAAATCTTAAATAACACTAATAAGGTTATAAGTAAAATTAATCCTGTGAATAAAGGTATTACTCCTATAGCAGAAAAAATAATAGTGAATAAGAAGCCAAAAAATGCTATATTTCCTTTTTTTCTATCTACATTAAATAATTCTTTTATCTTTGATATTACATAAAAATCTGTTGTATCCTCTGCTCTTTTCCAAAAGTCTTTACCTGTTAGTAATAGGAGGAGGTCTCCCGGTTTGAGAATTACCTCTCCAATTTTTCCCTTTAGCTTTTCTCCATTTCTGTGTATTGCAAGTATGGCAGCATCATACTTAGCTCTGAAATCTGTTTCTCTAACTTTCTTATTAATTAACGAAGAATTATTGGAAATAACTACTTCTACGATATCAACTTTTTCTTCATTCAAGTTACAAAAATCAGGTAAAGACAAACCATAATTTGAAGATATTAAATCTGTAATCGCCTCAGTTTCTCCTACAAAAATTAATATATCATTTTCTTCTATAATTTCTTCTGGAGATACGGGAGATATTTTTTTGTTTTTTCTAAGAATTTCAGCAAGAAAAAGCCCTTTTAAATTTCTTAATTTAGCTTCTCTTACACTCTTACCTATCAGTTTCGAATTCTCTTTTACTATAGTTTCAACCATATATTCTTTTTTCTTCTTAAAAAAGGACTTTAATGGGTCTTCTCTACTGGGCAACAATCTATAACCAATAAAATATATATACAGGAAACCCAAAATAGTTGCTGGAATACCTACATAGGCAAAATCAAATATGTGAAATGCCTCAACTCCATTTTCAATGGCAAGACCATTTACAACCAAGTTTGTAGAAGTTCCTATTAAAGTTATGGTTCCTCCTAAGATTGCTGCATAAGAAAGAGGAATCAAAAGCTTTGAAGGTGGTATATCTTTTTTATTACTCCAATGGTAAACATATGGAAGAAGCATTGCCACAATAGGCGTATTGTTCAAAAAAGCCGATATAGAAGATACAGATAAAAACATTCTTCCTATAAAAGATTTATAGGAAAGATTTTCACTTAAAATCTTGGAAAGATAGTAGTTAACAATACCTGATTTCTGGATAATGTTACTAATAATTAAGAGAAGTAGAATTACAGCTATTGAGGGATTTGAAAATCCTGATAAAGCTTCATTCGGAGATATTATCCCAGCTACTACCAAAATTGAAACAGCTATAAAAAATATAGCTGCAGGATGAAATTTTTCAGAATAAAGTCCCCATAAAAGAAAAATCAGAGTAAATAACACAACAAATGTATCAAAAGACATCTGCTCTTAAAGCTACAAAAGAAGGATTTAGTAAATTTTCTTTATTATATTTAAGTTCCGGCAACTGTTTTAAATAGATTAAATTTTCTGTCTTTTTGTACTCAACCATTTTTCCACCTGCTGCATTTAAAATTGCATGAGCTGCTGCAGTATCCCATTCCATAGTGGGAGCTAACCTTGGATATATATCAGCCTTCCCTTCTGCCACAAGACATATTTTTAAAGAAGAGCCTATTGATGTTGTTTCTACACTATCATAATACTTTTCTAAATTTTTTATAAACTTTGAAGTTTCTTCATTTAAATGGGATTTACTTGCTACAACCATAATTTTATTCTCTTCTCTTTTATAATTTAAAGGCAACTTTTCCTCTTTTCCATTTTGAACCTTGTATGCCCCTTTTCCAATTTCTCCGTAATATAAAATATCTAAAGCTGGAGCATATACTATTCCTAAAATAGGTCTGTTTTTATAAATTAATGCTATGTTTACCGTAAATTCCCCATTTTTATTTATAAATTCTTTGGTTCCGTCTAAAGGGTCAATCATCCAGAAGTAATCCCAATTTTTTCTTTCCTCAAAAGATACCTCTTTTCCTTCTTCACTTAAGATTGGATAATCCGATATCTTTTTTAGACCCTGAACTATAATATCATGTGAATTTTTATCAGCCTGAGTTAAGGGGGAATTATCATCTTTA
>JALWLQ010000071.1:13103-19285 GCA_027084095.1 Persephonella sp. | reverse complement strand
AAAAGTTATATGTTTGTGATAACTAATTTAACAAAATTAATTCCTAATCTATCGAATATTTCTTATGGGGAGTTGATATTTGCTTTGTATCTAATACTACTTTTAATTTTAAATTATAGTATTATGATTTTACTTATACTAGCCGAAAAGCAAGTTTGGAAAGGCATGTAACAGCCATTAAAAATTGAAAAATGAAATTAAGTAAAAACTTGATGAGATTAATTATGGAATGGATAAAAAATATAAATCTTTAATTTTGATAGCTTTATTTTTGTTTTTTTTCTTTACCCTAATTGTGCTTCCTGACAATATTTGTATAAATTTTGCAGGTTCTATTTTATGTGCACTGATTTTCATAATAAATTTATTTTTGCTTATGGAAAAAACGAATAAAATAGAGAAGTTATTCTTAATTTACGCATTTTTTATGGCATTTGTTGTAATTGGATTTTTTGTTTATCATTTAACAAAAAATTGCAGGTAACACTGGAGGAAACAAAATATACAGACTAAAGTATCCAAAATGGTATATTTATATTTTTGGGCTTATTTATATAGGCCTTACTATCAATTTTTTTCTTATACTTTATTCATTTATTTTGCTTATTATTAACACAGTTGGTGTGTATAACTTAAAATCTATTTATAGGCATCTTAATAATTTTGAGAAAATAATTAGCTTTATATGGAGCCTTGGCTTTTTGACACTGCTTTTAATTTTTACTAAAAGTTTTATTGGGTGTATATTAAAATAAAAAACAATGATAAAAATAAAAAAAGACATAATTTTAGACAAAATTCAGGATTTTGTTTCTTATGTATATTTTCTTAACTATCCATACAATAAGATTTCTATTTCCTATGAAGAAACAATTGAAGAAAATATCATCCATATTAGTGCTGAATCTATTGGTTTTATTAATGCTTTAGCATGGATTATCAGGTTAAACATTCCAAAAATTTTTGTCGCAGAAATTAAAGATAACGAACCTTTAAGAGGATGTTTAAATACAATTTGTAACTGCTTAGATGTCAAAAGCATAGAACCTGATTATGTAGTATATCTCTTAAAAAGGAAAAATTACTTAAAACTCATTTCCAAATTAATGCCTTATGGTTTTTTAGATAAATTTCCACTTGAATTATATAATTTAGTGATACTACATCCACAAGAAAATTTAAAAAATATTGAAATAAAAGAAATTATCTCAAATCTTTTTGATAACAAAAATTTTTCAGACTATCTAAACAACCACAAACTTGATTTTGTAATATACCTGCATGATGATTATATTTTACATCTATGGCTGTCCAAAAACTCCAAAATAGCAATGAGATTAAAAAATACAATAGAGGAATATATTAATAACTTAAAAACAATTGCAAAAAATGATATTTTATAAACCATGAAAAAAAATGTATTTTTTCTTTTACTTTTTATCTCTATAGCTTTTGGGTCAGAGATTAGATGGTTTTCCTTTGAGGAAGGTCTGAAAAAGGCAAAGCAGGAAAATAAGCTTATATTGATGGATATCTATGCCCAGTGGTGCCACTGGTGTAATGTGATAGAAAATACAACTTACAGAGACCCAAGGGTTATTTCTCTTATTGAAAAATACTATATACCTGTCAGAGTTGATGCAGAAAAAAGACCTGAGATTAATAAAAAATACAATCAGGGTGGCCTTCCATCAACATTAATACTGGACAAAAATGGAAATATCGTTTGGGGTGGAATTTATGTGTCCCCTGATGAGATGGTTAACCTGCTGAACTATTTCAGAACATTATCTCCTCAAGAAATACAGGAACTTGTAAAAGAAAATCAAAAACGGATACAGCGGCATCAAAAAAGATTTTTGAAAAAAACCCGTCCTAAAGAACCATCCCAGAAATATATTAAAAAGACCTTTAAATCTGTAAAGCTAAGATTTGACTGGGATAATGGCGGATTTTACGGCCATCCCAAATTCCCTGAAGAAGAACTTCCACATTTTTTGATGCTTTACTCTTTATTTTTCAACAACAACGAAGCCCAAAAAATGCTGGACAGAACCCTTGAAGGATATATGAAACTTATAGACCCTGTAGAAGGGGGAATTTATAGGTATAGTGTAAATGAATTCTGGACAGAGCCCCATTATGAAAAGCTCCTAAAAGACCAGGCAGACCTGTCAACAATGTTTCTTAATGCTTATGCTCTAACATTGAATAAAAAATATCTAAAAGCTGCTCTTTCCCTTGTGGATTTTGCTATAAACAGACTTTATGACACTAGAACAGGCTTTTTTTATAACTCTCAGGGTGCAGATATTATAGATGAACATGGCACATTGCTGATGACAGGGGAGGAATATTTTGTTTTAGACAAAGAAGAAAGAGAAGAAGCTATTAAAAAACTGGGCTATGCACCAAATATTGAAAAAGTTGTGTATTTTAGAACAAATGCCCTTATATCACAGGCTTTATTTTATGCCTATGCATTTACAAAAAACCCAAAATATCTGAATATAGCTGAAGAAGTCCTTAAAAATATTCTTGAAAAAGGCTGGACTGGAAAAGGAATTATATATTCTCCTGAAATTAAAAAATACTTTCTTAACTCAAATGTATACACTCTGGAAGCTCTTTTGACTGCATACCAGATAACAGGCAATAAACAGTATCTAAAAAAGGCAGAGGAGTTATTCAAAATTTTGGATAAATATTACTTTTCAAAAAAAATAAACCTATTTACAGATATGGCAGATGTAGGTCTAAACTACAACAGAATTTCATTTATTGATGACATAGTAACCTTAAATAGACGACTATCTATAGCCATTTATCAGCTTACTATGTTTACCGGAAATATGGACTACCGAGATACATACAAAAAAATTGTTTCCCACCTACCATCTAATATTAACCTTAATACAGCTATTGGATTTATGCTGGAAATATATCCCCCCACTGTAGTTCATATAATTGGAAATAAAAAAGAGAAAGATAAATTTGTTTTATCCTCTTTTACGGCTTTTCCTTACTGGAATTACACCCAGTTTATAGATAAAAATGATAAAGAACTACTATCAAAATTAAGATATCCAGTAAAAGAAAAAACAACAGCTTATCTGTGTAATATAGACACCTGTTATCTGGAAAACAAAAATGCAGAGGATATAAGAAAACAAATTTTCAGGGTATTTTCCAGCTATAAAAACTTATTTTAAATTCTGAATTCCATCATAGGTATATGTAATAGTTGAAAGCACCGTAAAAAATGCAGCAGTATATATGCAACTCTTTACAGCAAGTTCTGGTATCTGAATTATATTAGCAACCAGCACAATTATTACAGAAAGTATCTGGAAAAAAGTTGTTGCTTTACCAAAAATAGAAGGCCTGACATCCAGATATCCTTTTAGAAAATATATCAAAGCACTGCCAAGAAGGATATAAACATCTCTGCTAATTACAATAACCACAAACCAGTAAGGAAATTTAACAGACAAGTCAGAGGTATATATAAAAACAAAACTACTTATTAATAAGGCTTTATCTGCAATAGGGTCTAAGATTTTTCCAAGTGTGGTTATCTGGTTAAACTTTCTTGCCACAAAACCATCAAGGGCATCTGTTAATCCAGCTATTATAAAAACAATCAAAGCATATAGAGGTTTTCCATAGCCTAAGAATATTATAAAAACTGGGATAAGGAATATTCTTAAGACGGTTATGTAATTTGCAATGCTCAATTTATTTTCCTGAGTTTCTTGCTTTTTCTATTATTTTAGTTGTGGAAATGTCATACACAAAATCTATGGTTTTAACTTCTCCACCGTAGGATTTAACAAAATCCGCACCAACAATATTTTCTATACTCCAGTCCCCACCTTTTACCAGCACATCCGGTTTTATCTCTTTTATAAGCCTTTCAGGTGTATCTTCTTCAAAAATAATAACTAAATCAACAGGTTTTAATGCTTCTAAAACCTTTTTTCTGTGTTCCTGAATGTTCACAGGCCTATCTTTTCCTTTTATTCTTCTGATAGAGTTATCACTATTTAGCCCTATGACAAGCACATCTCCAAGGGCTTTGGCCTTTTCCAGATAATCAACATGACCGGCATGGATAATATCAAAGCAACCATTGGTAAAAACTATCTTTTTACCTTCCTTTTTCCACTGGTTTATTATTTCCATATAATCCATTTATTTCCCCTCTACAGCTTTTTTGGTAGGTAAGAGCAGTAAATATCCCAGTAAAAAAACAGGATATGAGATAATAAGATAAATACTATTACCCTTTATGAGAGAGTATATAAAACCTATAACCAACGGAATTTCTCCAAAAATTAGCATCACAAAATAAATGTTTTTTTCATATACATATTTAATCTGCTTAATGAAAAATATAGCTGCCGGCACCAGAGAAATAATTCCAAGCACAATATAATCCAGTGATGAAAACTCAACAGGCTGGATATTTCTCCCTTTAAAAATAATTATCAACAAAGCAATATAAAATAAAGAAAAATACAGAGAAGCAAAATAAAATCGCCTTAGTTGGAAGAGCTTTTCTGACATCATTTTGACAACTTTTTAGCTAATTTTTCAAATTCTTTGTTTATTTTTTCAAATTCAGAAAGGAGTTTTTTGGCCTCAGTTGTTAGCTGGGTTCCACCACCACCTTTGCCACCTCTCTGGGTTTCCACCAGTTTTATCCCAAGTCTGTTTTCCATTGTTTTTAAAAAACTCCACGCTTTTTTGTAGGACATGCCAACAGCTTTAGCTGCCTTTGAAATTGAACCGGTTTTTTCTATTTCCCTAAGAAGTTTATCCCGTCCCAGTCCCATAACAATATCCTTATCCTTTTCAAGCCATATCTTGTATCTAATTTTATATCCTTTTGCCATCTATCCACCAAAATACCAGCTTTTTATATTTTCACCAAAAAACAGATAAATCACAGCTGCAAAGGCAAGAAATGGCCCAAAAGGTATTTCAAATCTACCTTTATCCTCACTTTTTGAAAGATAAGCCCCTAAAATCCCAACAACAGCACCAAGTAAAGAGCCAAAAAATATTGTAAACAAAGAACCAAACCAGCCTATATATGTTCCTACAAAGGCCATCATTTTAACATCACCCATTCCAAGTCCTTCAATCCCTCTAAACTTAAGGTAAAAATAAGCTATACCAAATAAAAATCCTGCACCAACAGCAGCACCAATTAATGCATCTATCCAGCTAAAATCTGTTCTAAAAAACGAATAAATCAGTCCAGAAACAGCCCCTATAAAATTAATCTCATCTGGAATAATTTTAAAATCAATATCTATAAATGTAATAGCTATCATTAACGCCAGAAATAGAAAAACAAAGATATAATCAATAGAAAGGCCTGTTTTCCAGAGTGCTGCCACAGAAGCGATACCTGTCAAAATTTCAACAAATGGATATCTGAGACCAATTCTATTTCCACAATGTCTGCACCTGCCTTTCAGTATCAGATAAGATAGCACAGGTATATTGTCATACCATTTTATTTTCTGACCACAGCTTGGACAGAAAGAAAATGCTGGACTGGCAACAGACTTACCCCTTGGCAGTCTGTATATAACCACATTCAAAAAACTCCCCACAATAAGACCAAAAATAAAAGCAGTAAACAGATAAAAATAAAATAGATTTTCCATTTTTATTTATTTTCTAAATTATTTTCTTCCTGAGATAACTTTTCGGCCTCTTCCTCAACTTCCTTTTTAAGCTGTGTTCCCACTTTCACAAGGAAATATATCTGAAATGTAGTAAAACCAACCATAACAGAGATTATTCCTCCGATACCAGCAAGACTTCCGATTAAAACAGCAATAACTGGTATAGGTAGTCTGATTATCATACTTCTGAGAACTTTTCCTTTATCAGTGCCAAAATTATTTATACTTTTAAACAGGTGTGTAAAATAAAAAAAACCTGCAATAAGCCCTAAAATAAAAAGTGGAAAATAAAAAAGAACCTCTACTGACATAAACCTCTCCAGTCTGGAATAACTGGCCAATATTCTATCATATCAGAAGGTATAAATCCTCTTTTCTAATTGGAAATACTAAAAAAGTGAGCATAACTTATAAAAGCAGGTTTTTTACAAAAATTTTTTGTAAAATAACATTAATAAGATAAGGAGGGCGAAAATGGCT
>JALWLQ010000071.1:0-13003 GCA_027084095.1 Persephonella sp. | reverse complement strand
TCAGAAGGTATAAATCCTCTTTTCTAATTGGAAATACTAAAAAAGTGAGCATAACTTATAAAAGCAGGTTTTTTACAAAAATTTTTTGTAAAATAACATTAATAAGATAAGGAGGGCGAAAATGGCTGTTAGTCCCTATGTTGCTGATAAGAAAAAATTAGAAAAATTCAGAAAGCTGCTACTTCAAGAGAAGAAAAGGATTTTAGACAGAATTTTTCAGAAGGAAGATATAATCAAAAAAATGACAGAAGAAGGTCTTACAATACCTGAAGAGTTAGATGATTATGCAAGAATAGATTACACAGAATTTATACTTTCTGAGCTTGAGGATATAGAAGTTGAAATTCTTCAGGAAATAGATAAAGCACTCCAAAGGATGGAGGAAGGAACTTACGGGCTGTGTGAGGTCTGTGGAAAGCCTATAGAGGAAAAAAGGCTTGAAGCACTGCCATGGACAACACTCTGTATTGAACATGCTGCAGAAGCTGAAAAAACAAGAGATTTAATTGACCACAGATATACTGTTTATCTGAGAGAAAGTCTTATTCCTTATTATGAACCACTGGAAGAAGATGTAAAAGAGGAAGGAGAGGATAAATGAGCCTGTGGAAAAAAAGCCTTACAGAGCTTTCCAGTGCAGTAAAAAATAAAGAAGTTAAGCCTTCAGAAATTTTAGAGGCATTTTTAGAAAGAACACAAAAAGTAGAACCAGAGATTAAATCTTACGTTACCAATCTAATAGACAAAGCCTATGAAGAGGCAAAGAAAAAGGATGAAGAACTATCAAAATTAGAAGAAATTCCAGACCTTTTTGGTCTACCAATTGCCATTAAAGATAACATAATAACAAAGGAGATTAGAACCACCTGTTCCTCAAGAATACTTGAGAACTTTGTTCCACCTTACAACGCAACTGTGATAGAGAAGCTAAACAAGCAGGGATATATCATCACAGGGAAAACAAATCTTGATGAGTTTGCAATGGGTTCATCCACAGAAAATTCTGCATTCTTCACCACCAGAAACCCCTGGGATTATGAAAGGGTTCCAGGAGGCTCCTCAGGTGGTTCGGCTGCAGCAGTAGGGGCAGGGATAGTTCCTGCAGCTCTTGGTTCTGATACAGGTGGTTCTATAAGACAGCCTGCAGCTTTCTGTGGAGTTGTTGGATTAAAGCCTACCTATGGTAGAGTTTCCAGATATGGTCTTGTGGCTTTTGCCTCTTCCCTTGACCAGATTGGTCCAATTACCAGAACTGTTGAAGATGCTGCACTGCTTATGAATGTTATATCTGGTTGGGACAGGAGAGACAGCACATCCTCAAAACAGGAAGTTCCAGATTTTACTTCATATATTGGCAAAGATATAAAAGGTTTGAAAATCGGGGTTCCAAAAGAATTTTTCATTGAAGGGTTAGACCCAGAAATCAAAAATATTGTTGAAAATGCTATAAAACAGCTTGAAAAAGAGGGTGCCGTTATAGAAGAAGTATCTCTCCCTACAACAAAATATGCAATTGAGGCTTATTATATAATTGCTCCTTCCGAAGCGTCATCCAACCTTGCCAGATACGATGGCGTCAGATACGGCTACAGAACATCAGATTATAAAGACCTTGAAGAGATGTATTCTAAAACCAGAGATGAGGGCTTTGGTGCAGAGGTAAAAAGAAGAATAATGCTTGGAACTTACTCTCTATCTTCTGGATATTATGATGCTTATTATCTGAAAGCCCAGAAGGTAAGGACACTAATTTATCAGGAATTTATGGATGTATTCCAAAAGGTTGATATTCTTGCCACCCCAACAACTCCAGATATTGCATTCAAAATAGGGGAAAAAACATCTGACCCTATTCAGATGTATTTATCAGACATATTTACAGTTTCAGTTAATATGGCTGGTATTCCAGGAATTAGCATACCTTGTGGATTTAAAGATGGATTACCTGTTGGCCTTCAACTGATAGGAAAGCCTTTTGATGAAGGAACACTTTTACAGGTAGCCCACTATTATGAAAGATTAAATGATTTTTATAAAAGATTTCCCGGGGAATAGACCTTCCTATTTCCCTTCTAATTTAAATTTTTTAACCTCTTCCTGAATTTCCTCTGCTGTTTTATACATCTGTTTGATTTTTTCTGTTATCTCCTGATTTTCCTGTGTATTATGCTGTGATATCTGGGATATTTTTTCTATATTTTCAGACATTTTTGATATATGCTGGGACTGGATAGATATGGCTCTGGCAATCTCATCCATAAGCTCAGACATCCTGTCATAGTTTGCTGCCATCTGGGTATATCCTGTGTGGGTTTTATTAAGGGAACTGCGGGCTTTTTTGATATTTTCAAAAACCTGGTCAACAACACTCTGAACTTTTCTGGCAAAATTGGATGTATTTTCTGCCAGCTGTCTTACCTCATCAGCAACAACTGCAAAACCTTTTCCAGCTTCACCGGCTCTGGCAGCTTCAACAGCAGCATTTAAGGCAAGAAGATTTGTCTGATTTGCAATTTCCAGAATATTTTTAGTCATAGATTTTATGTTTTCTCCTGCTTCTATCAGTGCAGATACATACTCTTCCAGCTCTTTTATATTTTGCTCACCACTTGTGATTTCATCCTTAATCTGAACTCCTAATTTCTGAGCTTTTTGTGCACTATCATAAATAGCTTTTATTCTTTCTTTTATTTCGTATATGGAATTTTTAATTTCCTGAATGTTTGTGTTTTCCTCTTTTATATCTTCTGAAATTCTTATTATCTGCTGGGTTATCCTTTCCAGCTCAGTCAGAATTGAGCCAAACCCCTCTAAAGTTATATGGAGAGTGTTTGCAAGCGATTGAATACTTTTATTGATATTCTGACGGAGGGTCTCAAATTCCCCTTCCATTTTCCTGTTTATTCGTTTTGTTAAATCGGCTTCAGCTAAGGCTTTCATGACCTTTTTTATCTCATCAAAATTCTGGTTTAGCTCTTCCATAAATCTGTTGAATTCTATAGCTGTCTGCCCTGCCTCATCTTTCAGGTTGGTATTTATTCTTGCTGAAAAATCTCCTTTTATTGCTTTGCCCATGGCGACTTTTAGTTTCTCAAAAATATCTACATATTTACCAATAAATTTATACATATAAATTCCTGCTAAAACAAAGATGGTCGCTGAGAACAACAAAATCATTTTAGTGGTTGAGAGTGCAAACGCTCTGACATCTGATATATCTGTAATTATACTTATAGCTCCTAAAACTTCCCCTTCCTGAACTTGATGGCATTGAAGACAGTTTATCTTTCCACGGGAAGTGGCAACGTAAGGAATGGTTATCCGGTATTTTACGGTATCCATATTTTCTATGAGTTTTCTCTGGATTTTTCCTGTCTGAATTGCTTTTAAATCAAGCTCATCTTTTGGGGCTTCATAACTACTTCCTTTCCCAAACTGCCTTATGACAGGCTCTCCTCTGATAACCCATAACTTTTCAATTCCTTCAATACTTCTTATCTGGTCTAAAAAATAATGCCTCATCCCCATAGTCCCTGTCATCATATGGGCAGTAAGACCACTTTCCACCAGCTTGGCAACAATTTTTCCTGTTTTATCTGCATTATGAATTCCATATTTTCTGAAGGAAAACGCATTAATAGCTATAGTAAAAGCAAGAATAAGGGAAAGAATAATAACAATTCTGAGTATAAACTTTTTTCTGAGGGTCATAATAACCTCGCCGGAGGTTTTTTTTAATAATCGGTATTTATCTGGAAATTTTCAAACTCTCCTTAAAGCCTGAACAGGTTTTATGGTGGAAGCCCGATAAGCAGGATATATGCCGGCTAAAATCCCTGTAATGATTGATAAAACGAATGAGAATAATATCCAGCTGTAAGATATGGCTACAGGCAGATTAAAGGTTATAAATATTAAAAGGGATAAACCTGTTCCTATAATAGCCCCAATAAAACTTCCTGTTATTGATATGAAAGATGCCTCCAGTATAAACTGAAGCATAATATCAGTTTTTTTTGCCCCTACAGCCCGCCTGATGCCGATTTCCTCTATTCTTTCATTAATAATCAGTATCATTATAGAAAGAATACCTATTCCTCCAATAAGGAAAGATATTACTGCAGAAACTCCTCCCAGTATGCTGAATATATGCATTGCTTCTGTTTCCATTCTTATATAATCATCTGGAGAAAGGACAGTAAAGTCATTTCTGTCAGAAGGCTTCAAATGGTGTCTTTTTCTGAGAAGCTCTCTTATTTTTTCTTTTACATAAGGGATGTTTTCTTTTCTATCAACCTGAACATATATGGTATTTATGTAGTCTACATTTGCCAGCCTTCTCATTGCTGTTTTTAGTGGAGTATAAATAAAACTGTCCTGGTCTTCTCCTGATATATCTGCCCCTTTTTCTTCCATAACACCTATTACTTTACAGGGAACCCTGAATATAAGCAATGTTTTGCCTATAGGGTCTTCATCCTTAAAAAAATCTTTTGCTATCTTATAACCTAAGACTATTACCTTTTCCCCTGTTTTTTCTTCTTTTTGGGTATAGAACCTTCCCTGCCAGACCTTTATATTCCTTATCTCTGGATATTCCTTTCCAACACCTATAATTGTTGCAAAAATAGTTGTGCCACCTCTTCTGATAGGATAGGAAATATGAAAAGAGGGTAGTACCCTTACAACATGGTCTATCTGCTGCTTTATTGCTATTGCATCTGGAATTTTCAGTGTGGTTGCGGTGGATATTGTTCTACTTCTTCCTCTAAAAACTCTGACATTTCCCGCTTTAACCACCACAAGATTTTTCCCAAATTTCTCAACTTCCTGTCTGCTTTTTTCTTTCAGGGAGTTTGATATAGAAACCATCATTATAAGGGCAAATGTTCCAAATCCCACCCCCAAAACAGACAGGATAGACCTTGCTTTATACTCCTTAAAAATCCGTGCAATTACAGCCAGTAAAAGCAAAAATTTATCAATCATCCACGGATTGCCTCAATTGGATTAAGATTTGCAGCTTTTATTGCAGGACTGAGGGCAGATATAACTCCAACTATCACGGATACTACTACTGCTGCTAAAAATGCTATAAATGAAAACTTAATTGGAAACTGGGCGATATATGTAAGCATTTTTGCTCCAATAATAGCAAGCCCAAATCCTATAATCGCACCAAATATGGTTATGATTATAGCTTCAAACAAAAACTGGAATAAGATATCTTTCTTCTTTGCTCCGATAGCCCTTCTTATTCCTATCTCTTTTTTTCTCTCATTTACAGAAAGTAAAAACAGATTTGCCAGAACAAAACCACCAACAGTTAGTGATATAGCCGATGATAAACCTAAAAATAGCACCAGTGTTCCTGTTAAATTAACTAAAAATCTTATTATTTCTGTTGGAGAAAGTATAAAGAAATCATCACTTTCTCCAGGGGAAAGATGATGCCTCTGCCTTAAAATCTGTCTTACCTTTTCTATAAGCTTTTCAACAGGAGCTCCTTTTACAAACTTTATTCTTATAGCATTTATATAAAGAAAATCATGGTTAATCTTCGCCATGACTGTGGTATATGGCATTAAAACCCTGTCATCAAGATTTCTACCTGTTGGTGTAGTTCCTCTTTTTGAGAGAACTCCCAGAATTTTACAGGGTAATCTATTTACCAGTATCATCTTTCCTATAGGGTCTTCTTTACCAAAGAGTTCCTCTCTGACATAAAGCCCTATTACACATACATTCTGTTTTGTTTTTATTTCTTGCTTATTAAAAAATCTTCCTTCTATCAGATACCAGTTCCATGCTTCTTCATACTGGTCAGAAACTC
Organism: Persephonella sp.; assembly: GCA_027084095.1. Lineage (GTDB taxonomy): Bacteria > Aquificota > Aquificia > Aquificales > Hydrogenothermaceae > Persephonella_A. The sequence goes on along the minus strand of JALWLQ010000071.1, from coordinate 7,170 downwards.
CGTAAACTCGGGAGGTGGTTATATTTCCCTTATAATAAATGGTGGCATCATCAACAAATAAAACTGGCATAATCAGTTTTATTTCTGGAATTGCCTCTTTAAGTGCTTTCAAATCATTCATTGTTAGGGTTTTTTGTCTGTGTCTAACCCCTCTTTCTTCCCGTGAACCGCTAAAAATGATAATACTTTCAGGACCAAAAACATCAATTATTTCGTAAGCTCGGTTATAAGAGCCTTCTACAGCAGCAACAATAATAGAAAGTGAAGCTATACCCAGAGCTATTCCAAGTAAAGAAAAAAAAGTTCTTAGTTTATAAGCTCTTACAGCTATAAATGATTGATTAAAAATTCTAAGTAATTTTTTCATCAGGAAGATGGTTTAAATCTTATTGTTGTTATTGCCCACTCTTCTTTGTTTTCCTTTATCTCATTGAATTTCCAGCTCTGGACGTATCTTTTTATAATCTGGTCTATTTTGTTATTTCCGGTGGTTTCAAGCAGAATTACTTTTGATACTGTTCCATCCTTGTTTATCCATAGTTTTACTTTTACAGGGGGAGGTGGAACTTTTGCCTTTATTAAAGGTGGTGGGGGTCTATATATCAGTTTTCTACCAATAGCTGTTCCTGTAGCTGTTTTATCTACTTTGGAAAGTTCTGTCCCAAATGTTGGATTAAATTCTCCTTTTGTTATCGCTCTGAATTCCTTAATCTCTCCAGTTTCAACAGGTATATCAGAAAAATCTCCTGTATCCATCTCGTTTTCAGGAAGGGATAACTCTTCTTCTGGTAGGTTTGCAACTTCTGGCAGTTCAGGTGTGATAGCTGGTACAGCAGGTTTTGGAGCTACTTTTTCTCCTTTTGAGATTTTTTGTTTCTGTGGCTTTTTGACAGCTTCCTTTTTTATTTTTTTCTTTACTACCTTTTTCTTTTCCTTGGGTTTTAAATGAATATATTTAACTTTTACCTGTTTTTGTTTTATAGGCTCAACATTCGCTGTCCAGAAACCAAGAAGATACAGAAAAACAATATTGACAACAAACCCTATCAGTAGTGAAATAATAAGTAATTTCTTATTTATGTAGCTTTTTTGAGGAAGATAGATATCCATAGCTATATTTTATGACAGAGGATAAAAGCAGGCAAGGATATGAATTTTAAAAATTTAACAATTTTAGGCTCAGGAAGCTGGGGAACAGCACTTGCACAGGCATTTGCCGACAAGTTTGAGAGTGTTTTTGTCTGGGGAAGAAATCAAGAGGTAATAGAAGATATAAACCAGAACCATTTAAATTCAAAGTATTTACCAGGTCTGGTTTTAAAGGAAAATATACAGGGAACCACAGATATAAAATTTGCTTTTGATAAAGGGGATATCATAATCGTGGCTGTTCCTACCCAATTTATCAGACAAACCTTGCAGCATATAGATTACCCTGTTGAAAAACCTGTTATTTCAGCATCTAAAGGAATAGAGATAGAAAGCTTAAAACTAATATCTGATGTGATTGCAGAAACAATTAAGATAGACAAAAAAAGGATTTTTGCTTTATCGGGTCCATCATTTGCGAAAGAAGTTGCTGCAGGGCTTCCAACAGCTGTAACCCTTGCAGGTGATTTAGAGTTAGGAGAGAAACTCCAGTCAATTCTGAACACAGAAAGTTTCAGGCTGTATTTAAATAAGGATATTATAGGTGTTCAGATTGGCGGTGCAGTCAAAAATGTTATCGCAATTGCAACAGGTGCAAGCGACGGGCTTGGTCTTGGGAATAATGCCCGTGCAGGTCTTATCACCAGAGGTCTTTATGAGATGACCAGAGTTGCAAAGGTGTTCGGTGGAAAACCTGAAACTTTGTATGGTCTTTCTGGTATGGGAGACCTTGTTTTGACTGCAACAGGAGATTTATCAAGAAACAGAACATTCGGTAAATTACTGGGAAAAGGACTTTCTGTAGAAAAAGCCCTTCAAGAAGTTGGACAGGTGGTTGAAGGTATAAAAACCGTAAAAGCTCTGAGAAAAATAATGGAAAAGGAGAATATTGAACTTCCTATCTCAGATGTTGTTTACAGGGTGGTTTATGAAAATCTTTCTCCTGTTGAGGCTGTAAAGATACTTATGAATAGACAACCGAAAAAAGAAGAGCTTTAGAGTATTTTTTCTTTTTTGGCTATTGTAAAAAGTAGATAAGCTATACCACTTCCTACAAATGCAAAAAAGAGTATCAGTCCGTATGGAGCATATTTAAGCAGTTTTTCTGTCAGTTCTTGCTGCATTTTTTCTGTTTTCCGGGCTTCTTTCAGGTATTGCTGATATTCCTTTAAAGTTGCTATTAGCTGTTTTTGTAGCTGCTTATCTTCTATTTTTAATGATTTTTTTATAAGGTTATGCATAACATAGTGATAAACTTCTCTATTGTAAGCTTCTGAGTAGCCTAATTTTTCAAAACCTTTTCTTGGGTCAACTGCTTTGTATTTGTCGTCTAATTTATCGTAGTATATAAGACCTATCTGAAGGTTGGGATATTCTTTTTTTACTTTTTTGGCAAGGAAATCATCTTTATCCATATCGGCAAGTTGTTGAGTAAATATCCCTACAAAATGCGCTTGATGCCTTTCTTCTATATTACATCCGTATATGAAAGTTAGGAATAGACTTATAATAAAAGTGATTTCCTTCATATAAACAATTTATTCCTGAAATGAAAATAAAAAAATGGGTTTTGTCAGAGTTTTGATGAGTTTAGGAAAAGCCCCTTAAAAAAAGGGGCGTAAGATGTTTACTTTACAATTTCATAGATTTCTATATCATCAAACCAGGCTTCTCCATTGATACATATATCTCCAGCTTTATTTAAAAACTGGTCGTTATCATTGATATCCAGTATTAATCTATTTCCATCGTAAACCTTTATATTACTTCCATTTACCACAAGTTTGGTTTTATACCAGTTATTATAGGCTTTTCCACCACCGTTATCTGCAATTTCCACCTCATCATTACCAGAAACTTTTTTAATATAGTATCTTTCTCCTCTCATTTTGAGTTTGTATCCTATTTTCTCATTAACTCTAAAAAACAGGTTGGCATCATGATAATCATCGTTTTTTCTAAGCAAGATAACTACAAAATCTTTCTGTTTTGGTATTTTTGCACATATAAAGTTATGAAGGTCATGGAAATCAAGTATTTTCCCAAGGTTTTTGTTAATTTGAGGTTTAAGTCTAACTGTTGCTTCTGCAGTTCCTTTCCATTTAGTTAAAGGAGTTTTTTGTCCTATTCCATAACTTTCGAAGTCATCTGAAAAAATAAGTTTAAGGTTTTGTGCAGATTGGTGAGTTGCATGGGTTTCTACATTTGTAGAGTTATCAACTGTATTGGTTGTTTGTACCGTGGGTTTAATAGGAAGTCCTTTTGCATTATATCTATAATAGCTTTCTGGAACTGATTTCTCTATAGCCTTAACTGCGTTGTCCAGAAGAACCATTACAGCCTTTTCCATTGGGGTGTTTTTATATACTTCAAGACCTCCCCCCAACGGAACAGTCCCAATTATTCCTCCTCCAAGCCCCCCTACACTAAAACTTGAGGCTTTCCCTTCTATTCTTGTTGAATTTATAATTCTTCCAGTTCTTACGTCTATAAGCCTTAGAATTACGACTATATATGCATCCTCTTTCCCCAGTTTAATTCCTCCAAGAATTGGTACTTTTGGAACAATCCCACCTATACCTCCTTTTATTCCTCCTGCATTTGGTTCAAACGCAACAATAGAACCCACTACAAGTATGTCAGCACCTTCTAATAATCCTGGTTTTGGAGCTTTACCTGGCTGAACAAGACCGGATTGACCAAGCTCAAGTTCTTTTTTTATAGCTTCTAATCCTTCACCTCTTTCAAGAACAATAAATTTCCCTGTTTTTACAAGGGCATCAACAAGCATATCTCTAATACCTTCTCCTATATAGCCATTACATTTAGCTGCCACACATTTAAAATCAGCTACGGCTATTCTGGCTTTTGGACCTTCGTATTTAACAGTTTCATTTAGATTTTGCTCTGTTGTTTGAACGGATGTTACCGTTGTCCCAGAACATCCGGTAAGATAATGCATAATTCCTATCAATAATCCAACAAATAAGGTCTTTTTTAATATATTAATCATTTAAATTCCTCCTGTACTCCTTTCTAATCAATAAATTTATAGGTTTTTACCGTGGTTGCAATAAAGTTTTCAAGATATAACGGAGAATATCAAAGCTACATTCTTGAAAAAATCTTGCTGTAAAATTTTTATAGAGTTATTATGGAGAAGTTTTGATAATTCCGGGTTCATTCCAATTTTAAATAATAAGTCTGGATTTTCTATCTTCCAGATATACCCTTCATCATAGGGTTCAAGGGTGTATTCCTCATTTATTTTGAGAAAATTTTCCGTAAAACAGAATTTCAGGCTTATATCTCCTGTGTTTCTATATATAATTAGTTCCAGATTTAATTTATCCTGAAAATCTACAGCTATACTTTTAATCTCAACATATCCATCATTTATATTGAATTTTACCTTATCCCATATCTGTATCTGGAATTGGGGATAGTCAATAAGAATAGATATATTGTTTCCCAGTCTGTTAAAAACCAGATTTTTAACTTCCATATCTCTCCTCTGCAAGTGCTAATGCTCCAAATGCTCCGCTATATTCTCCAAGTTCTGCCTTTTTTATCTGGCAGGAGGCAAAGGGAAGAGGGAATGCTATTTTTTTTAGATTTGCAACTGCCATATCAATAACGGCAGGATAGTTTTCTGGTATACCTCCTCCAATTACAATAAAATCAGGATTGGATATATGTAAAATATTCATAAGCCCAATGGCAAGGTATTCTGAAAATTCTTCCAAAGTCTTCATTGCAGCAGTATTTCCTTCATTTGCAAGGAGTATAATCTCTGAAGAGGTAAGTTTCTCATCTGTTTGAAAAAAATAAAATCTTTCCAGCCCATAGGAAGATACATAAGCCTCTAAACAACCTTTTCTTCCACAATGACATTTCCATCCGTTTATATCAATGGTTGTGTGGCCTATTTCCATAGCAGTTCCTGATACACCGTCTATAAGCTTTCCATCAATAACAAGACCGCCACCAAGTCCTGTCCCCAGTGTAAGACATACAACTATTTTGCCGTTTTTAGCCGCTCCATACTTATACTCACCAAAGGCAGCAGCAGAGGCATCGTTTTCAACAATGACAGGGATTTTAAGTCTGTCTTCTATTAAGGATTTGAGATTAACACCTTCTAAAAATTTAAGATTAGGAGAGTTTTCCAATTTTCCTGTTTTCTTGTTTACAAGGCCTGCAATACCAATCCCAATTGCCTTTGGATAAAAGTTTTTAATCAGTTCTTCTATCTGATATAAAACACTATCTATATCTTTCTCTGTAGGAACTTTTCCTTTTTTTATATCCTGTCCGACTTTTCCGCAGTATTTTATAAATGTTCCGCCTATATCTATCCCTAAAATACTCATGCCTTTTCTCTAAGCATTGCTGTCATTATTTTTAACATCTCTGGCATAGCCTTAGGGTCTGTGGCTGTAATCAGATTTCCATCAACCTCAACAGGCTTTCCTGTGTATATTGCACCTGCATTCTGGATATCATCCTTTATTGAGAAAAATCCTGTAACTCTTTTGCCTTTTATTATTCCGGCAGAGATTAAAGCCCAGGGACCATGGCATATTGCACCAACAATCTTTCCTTCTTCATACATTCTTCTGATAAATTCAATAGTCTCTTTATCTCTTCTAAATCTATCAGGTGCATATCCACCTGGAATAAAAAGAGCTATATACTGGTTAACGGTATCAGGCTCTACTCTATGGGAAGAATGAAAAATTAAACCTTTTTTACCTGTGAACTCACCAACTCTTGGTGCAAGAACGTCAACGATATACCCTTCTTCTTTGAACCTGTAAAAAGGATATATAAATTCTACATCCTCCACAAAATCTTCAAGTAAAATGGCAACCTTTTTTCCATCCATGGCTATTCCTCCTATTGTATGTGGGCTATTGTAACACCCATACCTCCTTCATTATAAGGGGCGTCTTCATATTTTATTTTATATGGCAATGTATCTAAATATTCCCTCACTGCTTTTCTCAGTATACCAGAACCATAACCATGAATTATTCTAACTGTTGAAAAACCTTCTGTTATAGCTCTGTCTATAAATTGTTCTAACTCTTTTATGGCCTCTTCTTTGGTTTTTCCAATTAATTTAATCTCAGGCTTAAATGAACTGTCCTTTTTCCTGCTAAAATTAAATTTAACCTCTGTTTTTTTCTTTTGCTCTACTTTTTCAAGGTCTGATTTTTTAGTCCATATTTTAATGCCATTGAAGTTAACATGGACTTTGTTTTCCCTTACAGAAATAACTTCTCCTATGGTGCCTTTTCCTTTTAGACGGACAAAATCTCCAATATCTATATCCTGGGAAATTTCTTCTTCTTGCTCTTTAAGAGGTAGATTTTTATGCTCTTTTAGAAACTGCTCAAGGCTTTTTCCTGATTTTGTTGTTTTTAATTCCTGTAGTATCTGATATCCTTCTTCTCTAAGCTGCTTTAGATAATCCTCTGCTTCTTTTTTAACAGTTTCCCATCTTTTTTCTTTTTCCTTCTGGAGTTCCTTTAACAGCCTATCATACTTTTCCTTTTGCTCTGTTAAGTTGCTTTTTAGTTGCTCAAGTTCCTTTAGTTCTTCTTCATATTTTGCCTTATATACCTCAAGTTCCTGAATTGCCTTTTCAAGCTGCAGGAATGTTTCATCTATATATCTTCTTGCAATATTCAGAACTTCTTCATCAATACCAAGCTTTTCAGCAATATAAAATGCCATACTTTCACCAACAGAGTTATAATGGAGTATGTATGTTGGCGAAAGTGTTTCTTTATCAAATCCCACCGAGGCAACCTCAAAATAATCATCAGAAAGGGCAAAAATCTTAATCTGTTTAAAGTGTGTTGTTGCCATTACATAGGCATTTAACTCTTTTATTTTGTGGAGTATTCCGATACCTATTGCTGCTCCTTCATCTGGGTCAGTTCCGGGAATAAGCTCATCAAGAAGTAAAAGACTTTTTTCTCCGGCTTGCTGGAGTATTTCTTTGATATTTTT
>JALWLQ010000070.1 GCA_027084095.1 Persephonella sp. | reverse complement strand
CTCTGGATTTTAATTGCAAACTCATGGATGCAAACCCCTGCCGGATACAAAATAGTAGAATCACCCCAGGGAATAAAAGCTGTTCTTGCTGATTTCTGGGAAGCTGTTGTAAATCACTCAACCCTTATCAGATTTCTCCACTGTGTTGATGCTGGATATATTGTTGGTGGATTTTTTGTAATGGGTGTTATGGCTTACTATCTACTTAAAAACAGACATGTGGAGCTGGCAAAGATAGGTCTTAAGTTTGCTCTGATATTTACAGCAATTGTTTCTATAGCTCAAATCATATTTGGTGATTTGCATGGTTATCAGGTTACCCAGTATCAGCCTTTAAAAATGGCTATGATGGAAGGTAAATGGCATACAGAAAAAGGAGCATCCCTTGATTTAATTGGAGTTGTTGATGATGAAAAACATGAAACAAAGGTAATTCTGAAAATACCTTATCTGCTCAGTATTCTTTCTTATCACGACCCTAATGCAGAGTTTAAAGGAATATTTGATTTAGTTAAGGAATACCAGGAAATAGCCAAAAAATCTCAGGAAAAAGTAAAAATATTGGAAGAAAAATTAGCACAGTTAAAAGCAACAAATGCCCCTAAAGAAGAAATAGAAAAAGTACAATCAGAGCTTGCCCTTGCAAAAGCAAATGCTAAAGCATACAACATAACCCTTAATGATTTACCATCTGTATCTATGGTGTTTACAACATTTCATATTATGGTTTATCTTGGTTTCTTCTTTGCAGCAGTTACCCTGTGGGGATTATTCCTGCTGAAAAGAGGAACAATTTACACCAACAAGGCTTTTCTATGGACAGTTCTGCTATCTATACCACTACCGTTTATAGCAACAAACTTTGGATGGATTGCTGCTGAAGTAGGAAGACAGCCATGGCTTGTTCAGGGAGTAATGCTCACAAAAGATGGTGTTTCTTTCCACCCAACAGGAAATGTTCTGTTCTCAGTAATATTCTTTATGGTGATATACACACTAATCTATATTGTTTTCCTATATGCAATGATTAAAGCAATTAAAAAAGGACCTCAGGAAGATAACACTCAGCCAACACCTCCATCAAAATCCCCTGCTACTGTAACAGCATTTTCTAAAACAAAAATGTAAGGAGGGATAAAAATGCCTGTGGAAATGTTTACAACACTTGAGGGAATATGGTTCCTGCTTGCAGGTGTGTTCCTTGTTGGGTATGCATTAACAGACGGATTTGACCTTGGAACAGGAATACTGACCATTTTTACCAAAAAGGATGAAAATAGACAAATCTTATACAATGCCGTTGCACCTGTATGGGATGGAAACGAAGTATGGCTTATAGCCGGTGGTGGAATGCTGTTTGCGGCATTCCCTGTTGTTTATGCTGCTTCTTTTAGCGGATTTTATCTTGCTATCTTGATTGTTCTATGGGCTTTAATTGGAAGGGCAATCGCCTTTGAATATAGAAACAAGAAGGACAGCCCTACATGGAAAAACATATGGGACTGGATTTACTGGATAGGCAATTTTGTTCCAGCATTACTTTTCGGTGTTGCTGTTGGAAATGCGGTTATCGGTGTTCCAATTGACCAGCAGGGAGTTTATCATGGCTCATTCTTTACTCTTCTTAGACCTGCACCACTACTTATGGGCGTGGTAGGAGTGTTTATGTTCCTTATGCACGGAATGGCTTATCTACTCAGAAAAACAGAAGGGGAAGTGTTTAATCTTGCAAGAAAGTTTGCTTATATTAGCTTCTTTGGGTTTATTGGCTCACTTATAATCACAGATTTTCTGCTGGTTATTACTGCACCTTATCTTTATTCAAATTACTTCAAATATCCATTATTCTGGATAGCACCGGCTCTTATTGTTATCGGTCTGATACTGTATCTGAAATATCTTTCAGGTGGACAGTATAACAAAGTTATCTATGGTTCTACTCTGACAACAATCGGAACAGTTTTAACCATAGCCTTTGCATCTTACCCTGTGCTTATGAGGTCAACAATAAAACCTGAGTTTAACCTGACAATCTGGAACTCTGCCTCCTCCCATATAACACTTACAGTAATGCTTATATCAACCCTTATATTTATGCCTATTGTGATTTTCTATACTGTGTATGTTTACAGGGTATTCAAAGGAAAAGTATCAGCAGAAGGCGGATACCATTAAAAGCCTGCCTCCATCTTGCCCTCCATACTCCGCCTTTTTTCTCCAGAAGGGGCTTTTAGCCCCTTTTTTATTTTTCAGTGATAAAATAATATTTAATCCTATTTAGTTGGAGGAAGTAAATGGAATACGTCTATTTTGAAGGAAAAATCGTTCCTGAAGATGAAGCAAAAATCAGCATAAAAACAAACTCTTTGCATTACGGGACAGCGATTTTTGAAGGTATTAGAGCATATTATGATAAGGATACTGATAAAATGTGGGGGCTCTTTTTTAAAGAGCACTACCAGAGACTTTTCCAGAATATGAAAGTCTTAAATATGGAAATTGAAGAAAGTATTGATGACCTTGTGGAAATAACAAAAGAGCTGATACTGATAAATAAAATAAAATCTGATATCTATATCAGACCTCTGGTTTACTTTGCTGACCTGAAAATCAGTCCAAAATTAATTGGATACACTGCAAAAATTGCCATTTACACATATCCACTGGGAGATTATATAGACATAAATGAAGGAATTAAAGCCATTGTTTCCTCATGGACAAGATTAAATGATAATATGATACCCCCAAGGCTAAAGGTTGCCGGTGCTTATGTAAACAGTGCTTTTTCAAAAACAGAAGCAATTCTGGCAGGGGCAGATGAGGCAATAGTTTTAAACAAAAATGGTTATGTGTCAGAAGGTTCAGCAGAGAATATTTTTATTGTCCGAAATGGAAAACTGATAACTCCCCCAGTATCTGACGATATTCTTGAGGGAATTACCAGAAACGCAATAATCACAATAGCTAAAGACCTTGGATACGAAGTTGAAGAAAGGCATATAGCAAGAACAGAGCTTTATGTAGCCGATGAGGTATTTTTCTGCGGAACAGGTGCACAGGTTTCTCCTGTAGTTGAGATTGATAACAGAAAAATAGGAGATGGAAAACCAGGAAAAATAACAAAAGAGATACAAAATGTTTATTTTGATGCCGTTAGGGGCAAAATAGAAAAATACAGGGATTGGGTGATACCAATAGAGTGAAACAGGATTTATGGAAAACTGTATTTGAAGAAGTAAAAGAAATAGTAAAAGATATTCCTCTAAAAGAGGAAAAAGTAGAGGGGGAATTTTTTGTTATTGAAAAAGCAGTTATTTTCACAGAAGGCAAAAAGATAAAAGCAACGCCTGTAAGCTACGGATACAATGGAATAAAAACATTCATAGATGAAATCATTTTTATAGACGAACTGGAACCAGATGTAGTATTTAAAGAAGAATTAAAAGGAAAAATACTTTATATACATAAAATTCCAAAACTTAAATATCTACATTTCCTTAAACAGATATCTCCCGCTGCAGTTATAACAAATACCCCTGTCTATAGACCCATTTTTATAAAAGATTTCCCTATTTTATACATACCTTCCTTTATACAGACAAGTAATATAAAAATCCAGCTTAAACCTAAAAAAAAGATTTTTAAAACAAAAAATTTCTATTTTGATATAGGAGCTGGTCCTTACTATTTCTACATACATTTTCCTTTTGATACATACTTTGATAAAGAAGACAACATATATTTCTATGCCTCCTTAAAAACATCTTTAAACCTGATAGAAAAATTGCTGGAAGTAAAATATCCCCGCGGTTACAGGATAAGATTTTTATTTACAGACATGAAATTTATGGATTATTACGGCTTAAAATTTCATCTAAAAAATAACAATGATATTCTTTCTATCTTCCATGTGGAAAATACAGGAATGGGTAACGAAAAGTTAATACTCAAAAATATTAATTATCTATTAGACGAATTCCATTACCAGAAAATACATAAACTTGCCAAAAAAAGTAATCAACCGGTTGATGAAACCAATTTCTCTGGATACTCAACAATAGAAAAGATAGATATTCCTGTAGTATGGTTTACTTCACAGTTGTCAGAAGAGTTTTATAACTTGAAAAAAGATTTCCTAAATGAGAAATTAATATTAAACTTTGTTAACAAAGCCTTTTATTTTATAAATAATTTGTATAGGGCAAATATATGAATATATACCAAATCATAATAAGGATTTTAATCTCTGGAGGGGTTTTATTATCGTTATATACAGGTGCTTTTGATTATGCAACTGCACTGGCAGTTTTATCTATAATTTACTTTTTTTCCTATATAATCCTGCCAAAAGGCAAAAATTCAAAATATATGTTTTTAATTATAGATACTATTTTTATATCAATAGCTGTCTATCTTACTGGAAATGCTTATTTATCTTTGTTTATAATTCCACTTTTTTCAGAATTTGTAAAAGATATAAAGGATATCGGCTACTTTCTTCTTTTATCTGCCTCTCCTCTTATGATTTCTCTATATGTATCTGATTTCTCTGAACTTACTATAATTCCAATTTTATTCGCAGGATTGGCAGGTATATACGGACTATATAAAACCTTCATTAAAAAAGATAATCACTACAAAGAACTGAAACAAGAAATGGAAAATCTCTATATAAAGAATATATCTTTTCAGGAAAAAATTGAACAGCTTAGTAAAAAAGAACAGTTATACCAATCCTTGAAAAAATTACGGAACAATAGATTTCCACTTAAAATATGGATTTATGACCTGAATGAAATTCTGGGAACAGACGGAATAATATTTTTTGATTTTACAGAGCATAAATGTTATAGCACAGGAAAAGTGGAATGTAATAAAGATATATTAAAATATATACAGGAGCCTGTTCAAAAAATAAGTGGTCTGGAGATTAATGAAGAAACAGGTTTTCCACACATTGCAGCATCATTTATTGATATTAACGGGGAGCCTGTTGGGGCATTGGTATTTTTCTCATCTTTAAAAGAGATAGACTTGGATGATATAGAGTTTATAAGAGAACAACTAATTCTTTATATGTTAGAAGGTTCAGAAAAGGAGATTTCTCAGAAGAATAGTGGCGTAGCTCCCGGTAGGGAGGAAAAAGCT
>JALWLQ010000069.1 GCA_027084095.1 Persephonella sp. | reverse complement strand
TAAGCATAAGGAGAGAGTATATATGTCCCATCTGGAGTTGCTGCACCAATTGCTGCTTCAGGATTATCAGGAGGGGTGATTTTTTTGGCAATTATCATCCCAAATGGAATTCCCAATTTTTCTGCAATTTTATAAGCAACAGGCACTCCACCCCGTGGAATAGCCAGAATAACTGTATTTTCAGGTTCTTCTATATATTCTTTCAGCAAATTTGCCAGTAATAAGCCTGCTTCCTCCCTATCCTTAAACATCACAGATTATCCAGTTCAGATAGTATGTCTTCAACTTTATTTCCTTCTTCTTTTAAAATTTCTTCCCATTGCCCTACTACGTCAATATCATTTCCTTCTATTTTTTCTTCTGCTTTATCAATTTTTACAAGAAGAGGAATTTTTGTCATATTTCCTATTATTATTGCTTCCCCAGGGTTTAGACCTGGCAGGTAATCCATAAGCTCCTGTGATAAGGCCTCACTGGCTCTCTGGACATGTTTCTGGTCTTCCGGTTCTACCAGTTTAAGTATAATCATGTTGTTCATCTGGGATAGTATTTCCTTATCCAGACCCTTTGGTCTCTGGGTTACAACGGTTATGCCTAATCCAAATTTTCTACCTTCCCTTGCAATCCTTGCAAGGTAGTATTTGGCTTCTGTATTCCTTTTTTCTCCTGCAAGAATATGGGCTTCTTCTACTACTATCATAAGTGGAAAAGGTAGTCTTGAATTTCCCTGCCTAACGGCTTTTTTCCTTTCTTCAAGTGCCCATCTTAGAATATTTGAAGCTATAGCATCTGCCACATCTTCATCCAGCTCAGAAAAATCAAATACATTTATCATTCCCGGTTTGATATTGTCTATAAGTGGAGGAACACCTAACTTAACTATATGCCCAAGTTCAAGTTCAAGGTCTTCCAGTTTGTTTATAACCTCAAATAAGGAGTCCTCTCTTATTTTTCCCTTGATATAGCCTCCTATCTCACTTTCAGGGTCTGACATATCCTCAAGATTTTGTTTAAGTCTGTTTAAAAATTGCTGGGTGTCTGTATGGTTTTGCCACTGCTCCCTTTTTTCTTCAAGGAATTTATTTATTGTGTATTCAAGGGCAATTCTGAAATATCTGAACTGAACATAGGCATTAGGCTTAATTCCAATAAGAGAAGCAAATTCCTTTGGTTTAAGCAGTGCAGGGTTAATAAGGGGCTGTATATGGTTAATTACAGATTTTCCGTTTCTTGTGATTTTGGATTTTGTATACTCTCCGTGAAAATCAAAAACAGCAACAGTTCCACCTAAATTTGTTATATTCTTCAGAAGAACTGAAACAGTATTTGATTTACCTGCACCTGTTACAGCCAGAACAGCCAGATGCCTAAGAACTATCTGCTCTATATCAACATATACAGGAACTTCCTCTTTTTCAGAAAGTAGTCTTCCAATTTTTACAAACTTTTTGCTTTTTGCTCCAAATATTTTTTTCAAAAGCTGTGGGTCTGCTTCATAAACTTCTGTTGCAGGTAAAGGGGGTGTCCTAGGTATCTGGAGGAAGACTTCATCACCTATATCTATAATTTCACCTAATATCTGAATTTCCCCTTTAAGAATATTTTCCTTTTCTGAAAATTTTTTAATGCTTTTTACCTGCTGGGGAGTTCTGATAGTCTCTGTTAAATAAGGATTATCTCTTTCCAGCCTTTGTATCATTCCAAGTAAAGATTTGTTTTTTCCTTCTTCCTCATATTTTAGAACCACAAATTGACCTATTCTGACAATATCATCAGATAAAAAGTTTACCCTGTTTGGTCTTGTGGAACCTACACAAATGCCAATTTGTTTCATTCTTCCCATCCTTATAAAATATTAATTTTCAAATTATACAAAAACACAGATAAGAAAACATTATGGACAAAAGAAAAATATCTGCAATAGCGATTATAAATATACTTACTTTTTTGATTTCCTTTTCGTACGAAATGACTTTTACCGTTATGCCTTTCTTCCTTGTTAATGCACTTGGTGTTTCTATGGTGGTCATAGGTATTATTGAGGGTGGTTATGACCTTGTTTCAAATCTTGTGAAAGTCCTTGCAGGATACTGGTCTGATTTATTTAGTAGAAAAAAGTTTTTGATAGCAGGCATCTTTATGTCTATAGCTGCCAGATTTTATTTTATCTTTGGTAAAAAATGGGATGATATATTGATGGGAACTATTTTAGACGCCGTATCAGATGGAACGGTTGTTCCAGTATCAGACACAATTCTGTCTTCTGAAAAAAAGAAAAGCTTAGGAAAAACATTCGGTATAAACAGAGCTATTGAGAGTATTGGTGGATTTCTTGGGATTTTAACTGCTTTTGTTTATACTGCCTATTTTCTGGATATTCCATATCAAAAATATTTTTATTTAAGTATCATTCCGCTTTTGATTGCTGCAATTATAGTTCTCTTTCTTCCTGAATATAAACCTTCAGGTAAAAAATATAGAATACCCATAATATCCTGGGAAATGTTTTTCCCAAAGTATCTATATCTATTTTTTATCCTATCTTTTGCAAACTTTGGATATTCATTTTACATATTAAAAGTCTATAATCAGACCTCAAGCGAATATAAAACAGTTGGCATATATGTTATATTTACATTAATAATAGCTATAGCATCATACTTAAGTGGGAGATTTTATGACCGATTAGGAGAAAAGAGGTTTTTGTATTTAACAATTTTTTTATTTTTTATTTCCCATTTACTTATGATAGGCTTACCTGTAGTGGGATTTATAATATTTGCTTTTGCAGACGCATTTCTTGAAATTGGAATATGGGCAACGGTAGGGAAAAAAGTAAAATTTAGAAAGGGATTTGTTTTTGGGACTTATCACTTTATTGTAGGACTTTCATCACTATTTGCAGGAGTAGTCGCAGGATATTTATGGGATACTATAGACCCTGAAGCACCTTTTATAATGGGAAGTATAGCTTCAATAGTTGCATTTATTTTAATTAGAAGATTTTTTTAGATAAAATTAAAAGAAAAAGGGAAAAAATGAGTAAAATAGGAAACTTTTTAAGCAAAAAACCAGAAGAAGAAGAAATTGAACAGGATTTAGCTGATATTCATCCCTTTAGTCAGGTCAAACCAAGGAAAAGGAAAAAATATATTGCTCTGGTAGCTCTTGGAATTTCCACATTAATTGTATATGCAACTGTAGCTTATTTTTTGTTTAAAGATAGGTCTGAAGAAAAAATAACTGAAAATACAGAGAAAACCCAGGAAATATCCAAAAAGGAAAATACTATAGAAAAATTAAATACCAAAACCTATGACAAAGCCGAAAAAAAACCCGAAACAACCTTTATCCCAAAGAATACAGACTTTAAAATAGATATATCCCAAATTCACAAAGAAATATCCCTTGGATTAAAAAATATTTCTATTCCAAAACTTTCTTACAGAAAACAAAAACCAGCTTCAAAATACAAAACATTATTACAGGAAGCAAGAACAGCAGAGCTAAACAAAAACTATGATGAAGCAATCAGACTATACAAAAAAATCTGGAGTATCACAAAGAAAAATCCCGAAATTTTATACCGAATTGCTCTAAACTACTTTAAAGCAGGTAAGTTTACCGTAGCTCAAAAATATTTAGACCAGTATCTGAGAATAAATAAAGAAGATATTCAAGCAGTTATTCTTAGTGCCAAAATTAGTGAGAAACAGGGGGATATGAAAAAAGCCCAAGCCATTCTGGAAGAAGCATATTTCTTACATCCTGAAAACAAAGACATACTGGAAAATTTAGGAAAGCTCTACGAAAAACAAAATGAACTACTTGTAGCTAAAGATATCTATAAAACACTTGCTGACCTTGGATATATAGAGGGAAAACTTGGACTGGCAAGAATATACGAAAAATTAAACGATAAAGTTTCTGCAATGCAGATATATCAGGAAATTTATGAAGACCCTAATACTCCGGAAGATATACGCCAAAAGGTTGAAATGAAAATAATCTCCTTACAGTAATTACTCTTCCAATTCTCCTGCTAAATAAAGGTCTATTATGTTACATAATGCATGTTCAAGCGTAAGATGAACCTCCTGAATTCTTGCTGTTCTGTTATGGGGAACAATAAAAGCTGTATCCACAATATCTTTCAGTTTTCCTCCATCTTTACCTAAAAAACCAACGGTAAAAATCCCTATATCTTTAGCCACCTCAACAGCCTTAATCACATTTTCAGAATTTCCACTGGTTGATATTCCTATTAGGATATCTCCTTTCTGCCCTAAAGCCTCAACCTGTCTGGAAAATATATGTTCAAAACCGTAATCATTTCCTATTGCAGTTAAGGCAGACGTATCTGTTGTTAGGGCTATGGCAGGATACCCTTTCCTTTCTTTTTCAAATCTTCCCACTATTTCGGCTGCGAAATGCTGGGCATCTGCAGCAGAACCACCATTTCCACATATTAAAACCTTGTATCCGGCTTTAAGTCTTTTTGCCATTAATATACCTAATGCAGCTATTTGCTCTGAATATTCATAAACAAACTCCTTTTTTAATGAGGCACTTTCTTCAAATATATCTATAATAAGGTCTTCCATTCTTCTCTCCTTGATTTTTTGTTAGAAGATATTATAATATATACTCTCCTTTGCGGAGGGTTGGCCGAGCGGACGAAGGCGGGTGATTTGAAATCACTTGAGGGTTAACAGCCCTCCGGGGGTTCGAATCCCTCACCCTCCGCCATTAAACCACTATCTCTGTTCCAATTCCTTCTGAGGTGAAAATTTCAAGAAGAACGCAGTGTGGAATTCTGCCGTCAAGGATATGAGCTTTCTTAACACCCTGTTGTAAGGCATTTATACAAGCTTTTACCTTGGGTATCATTCCCCCTTTTATTGTTCCTTCTTCTATCATTTGATTTATTTTTTCAATATTTATTGAAGAGATTGTCTGGCCGTTTTCGTCTTTTAAGCCTTCTATATCTGTCAAAAATATCACCTTTTCTGCTTTTAATGCTCCTGCAACTGCTGCTGCAACAAAATCAGCATTTATATTATAGGCATTTCCTTGAGTATCAAATCCAATAGGTGCTATAACAGGTATGTAGTTATCCTCTTCAAGATGCTTTAAAATCTGGACATCCACAAAATCCACTTCCCCTACATGACCAAGGTCTATTAGCTCTGTAGGTCGAAAATCTCCCATTTGTCTGAAATATTCTTCTGCATCTAATTTTTTAGCTCTTATAAGTCCACCATCTTTTCCTGTGAGACCCACAGCTCTTATATGTCCACCTGCATATCTATTTATAAGCATTACAATATTTTTATTAACAAGTCCCCCTAAAACCATTTCAACAACTTCCATTGTTTCTCTATCAGTAACTCTTAATCCTCCGACAAATTTTGATTCAAGTCCCATTCTTTTCAAGACTTCTCCTATCTGGGGACCTCCTCCGTGAACAATTACAGGATTTATCCCAATATACTTAAGCATCAATATATCCTGGGCAAAAGCAGCCTTCAGGTCTGCCTTTGCCATTGCATTTCCGCCGTATTTTATAACAAATGTTTTTCCTCTAAATTTTGTAATAAATGGTAGGGCTTCCATTAATGTTTCTGCTTTTTCAACAAGCCTTTCCATTTACTCCTCCATAAATTCCTTAAGAAAATCTACAACCTGCTGATTATATGGCATATCCACCCAGTATTGACCATCTTCATGCTCAATCCTGAGTATTTTTTTACCTTGATTGTTTTTTATATGAAATTCTGTCAGACCCTTGGAAAAATACCATTCTACACTTTCGTAAGGGGCTTTCATATACAGTGTAAATCCACCTTTTCTTTTTGTGATTTTTTCAAGGATAACAGGGGTTTTCTGAATAATATCCTCTTCCATCCATTCTTCTGATAAAACATCAACAGCCATAGCATTTAGCTTTATATTAAGCTCTTCCATTTTCTTCCTCTTTCATTTTCTGGATTTCTTCAAGCAACTGGTCAACCATTTCTTCTTCTGAAACTCTTTTTAAGGGCTGCCCTTTCTTAAAAAGAATTGCCGATTTGTTTCCACAGGCAAGTCCGATATCTGCTTCCCTTGCTTCTCCTATTGCGTTTACAACACAACCCATTATTGCCACTTTTATTGGTAAATCTTCCCCTTCAAGTTTTTCTTCAACTTTTTTAACAACTTCAGGTAGATTAACCTCTATTCTTCCACATGTTGGGCAGGAAATTATTTCTATACCTTTTCTTCTAAGTCCTAAAGACTGAAGTATCTGATAAGCAACCTTTACCTCTTCAACCGGGTCTGCTGTTAGGGAAACTCTGATTGTATCTCCTATTCCCATATAAAGCAGAATTCCCAGTCCTACTGCAGATTTTATTGAGCCTTTACCTGCTGGTCCTGCTTCTGTTATACCAATATGCAAAGGAATATCTGTTTTTTCTGCAAATATTTTATTAGCCTGAATATTTTGAAGAACATCAGAGCCTTTTATGGATACCTTGAAATTTGTAAAACCTACACCTTCAAAAAATTCTGACCAGTATAATGCACTTTCTGCAAGGGCTTCTCCGGAAGGATATCCATATTTTTCAAGGAGTCTTTCTTCCAGTGAACCAGAGTTAACCCCAAGTCTAACGGCTATATTTTTCTTTTTACATTCTTGAAGAATTTCTTTTATTTTGCCTTTATCATTGATGTTTCCTGGATTGAGCCTTATTCCGTGTATTCCGCTTTCTAAAGCTAAAAATGCTATTCTTGGTGAAAAGTGAATATCTGCAATTACAGGAATTGGGCTTCTTTTTACTATTTCGGGAAGTGCCTCTGCATCTTTTTCTGTAGGTGCCGCCACTCTAATTATTTCACAACCTGCCTCATATAAACGATTTATCTGATTAAGGGTAGCTTCTATATCATGGGTTTTGGTGTCAGTCATTGATTGGACTATAACAGGAGCATCTCCACCGATTTTAACATTACCTACATATACAGGCCTTGTTTTCCTCCTGTTTATCATCTACGATATGAAACCTCTTTTAAAGGTATTTTTAAAACCATTCCTGGTTTTATTAGGCTTCCCTTTATTTTATTTAATTTTTTGATTTTTTCAATGGAAACTCCATATTTTTTTGAAATTCTGTAGAGGGTATCCCCTTTTTTTACTCTATGGTATCTATATCTTTTCTTTTTAATATAACTAACCCGTTTTAAAAATAATCTTTTCTGTGCAAGGGTCTTGTATGGAATATTAAGATTATATCCTCTTACTGCAACGTTCCTTCTAAAATGTGCATTGTATTTTTTCAGCAGTTTATAATCTATTCTGAGATTTCTGGCAATATAGTTAAGGGATGCTGTAATTGGCGTTTTCTGGGTTTTAACATAGTATACATTTGTTTTTCTTATTTTAATGCCATATTTTTCGGGATTTTTGGCAATCAATACAACAGCCAGAAATTTAGGAACATATTTTTGTGTCTGGTCGGGAAGGTCGTATTTTATCTCCCAGAAATTATTAAGAGGATGTTCCATTCTCCGTAGGACACATCCTTCACCACAATTATAGGCAGCAAGGACTAAATCCCATCTTTTAAAAATTCCATATAAATGTTTTAGATATTTAGCTGCTGCTACAGTTGATTTATAAGGGTCTCTCCTTTCATCTACATATCTGTTTATCCTGAGACCAAATCTTCTACCTGTTGTTTTTATAAATTGCCATATTCCTGCTGCTCCTGAATACGAAGTGGCAAATGGGTCATATCCACTTTCCACAACAGGAAGGTACGCCAGTTCTTCAGGCAGTCCATATTGCCTAAAAACACTTTTTATC
Source organism: Persephonella sp. (assembly GCA_027084095.1). Taxonomy (GTDB): domain Bacteria; phylum Aquificota; class Aquificia; order Aquificales; family Hydrogenothermaceae; genus Persephonella_A. Next base: position 11,586 of record JALWLQ010000069.1, on the reverse strand, counting down.
ATTGGCATATAAAGATTTGCTCTATTCAGAGCTGCTTCTGTCCATGCTCTATTTTTTACACCGTAAAAATATAAATATTCTTCAATATCAGAATATTTAGGAACTCTTAAACCTAAATTAATAAATTCTTCGTATAAAATACCTTCGTCTTCTTTGTCTATATGAACAGCTTCATCGGATTTTATAACTACAGGTTCTTTGGGAACTGGTGTATTTTCAGAATTTTTAATAACTTTTACACGGGTCTGGTCTTCTTTCTTGATTATTACATAGGTCTTATCTTCTTTGGGAATAATATAGGTCTTAGTGGTTGGTTTCTTGGTGCTACAGGATGAAAATAAAATGGCCAGTATCACCCCTGCAAAAAGATAATACTGGCCGATTTTTTTCATGCTTTTAATCCTTTATCAGATTTTTATTTCTAAGAGCTATTTCTTTTGCTTCTTCGGAAAAAACTCCGGCTACTTTATGCTCTTTTATATTATTTTCGTCATCAATGTAAACTAAGTTTACCTTGAAGTCTTTAAGTTCATTATCTTCCACATCTGCATAGGAAACAATTATTATAAGGTCTCCTGAGTGTCCCAGTCTTGCTGCTGCTCCGTTGAGAATACATTCTCCGCTGTATCTTGCTCCTGGAATAACATAAGTGGAAAATCTGTTTCCGTTGTTAATATTGAACACTTCAACCTTTTCAAATGGAACAAGATTAGCAGCTTCCATTATAGCTTCATCAAGGGTCAAAGAACCTTCATAATGAAGGTCTGCCCCTGTAATTGTAATTCTGTGTATTTTTGATTTTAAAACTGTTCTTCTCATCAAAACTCCCTCTCTACAATAAATCTTGCAAGTTCTTCCAGTTTTTTAAGATATTCGTTCTGTGGAAAAGTTTCAAGCTGTGTAATAGCATTATTTACAAGTTCTCTGGCTTTTTCTATGGTATTTGTCATACCGCCTTTTTCTTCTACTATGGATTTTACTCTGTCTATATCTTCTTTGGAGGGACTAAGGTCTCTTATTACTTTTTTGACTAATTCTTTCTCCTCATCTGTAAGCTTATCCATCACAGATAAAAGGGGATATGTGATTTTCCCTTCTCTAAGGTCATTACAGACAGGTTTTCCTAATTTTTCCTCAGTTGAGGTGTAATCAAGATAATCATCTATTAACTGAAATGCCAGACCTATATTTAACCCGTAGTTATAAGCTCTGTCCTTTTGCTCTTGGGGGGCACCACCTAAAGCGGCTCCCACATAACAGCAACTACCGAATAAAACAGCTGTTTTGCCTTCCAGTATTCTAAAATACTCATCAAGAGTAACATCCATATCTCCTATTTTTTTCAATTCCAATAGCTGACCTTCTGCCATTTTTTTAACACTATCTGATACATTCCTAATCATATCTATATCACCGTAAATAGAAAAAAGATAAAGGGCATTAGCATACATATAATCCCCTGTTAGCACTACAGTATCATTTCCAAATACCCTATTTGCTGATTTTTTTCCCCTTCTTGTGTCTGCTCCATCCACAACATCATCATGGAGTAAAGATGCTGTGTGAAGGTATTCCATAGCAACCGCAAGGGGATAATCCCTTTCTTCGTTGTAACCTCTGAGTAGTTTTGCAAAAGTGAGGACTAAAACAGGTCTTAGCCTTTTTCCACCGCTGGAAAGTATGTAATTCCCTATTTTCAATAAAAATTCAACATTAGAATCCATATACTCTGAAAGATATTCTTCAATTTTTTCAAGCTCTTTTTTCTCTACCATCTTTTCTCCCTTAAGTGCGCCCGGCAGGATTTGAACCTGCGACCCCCAGCCCCGGAAACCGGTGCTCTATCCTACTGAGCTACGGGCGCTTTTATAAGATTTTTTAATCTTTCCATATTTATTAAATCCCAATCTCCTTCCTTCGGAGTTTCCAGTATAAATGGAAGATTTTTAAAATATTCATCATTTAGGAATAATTCAAATCCTTTTAAACCAATAGAGCCTTCTCCAATGTGTTCATGTCTATCTCTACGGGAGTTAAAAGGTGTTTTTGAATCGTTACAATGAATAACTTTAACCTTTTCAAGTCCGACTTTTTCTTTTAGCTCTTCTTTGTATTTAAGGAATTCATCCTCTTCATTTATTTTGTATCCTGCTGAGTAAAGGTGGCATGTATCCAGACATACACCGGTTTTAATATCGGAAAAAGGTTCTATAAGTGCCACTATCTCATCTGTTGTTTTTCCTATTTCACCTTTCTGGCCTGCAAGGGTTTCAAAGAGAAAAGTGGTATTTTTGAGCTCAATTTCTGAAAATACTACCTTTAAACTATCTATTATATTTTGTATAGATTGTTCTTCAGGTTGTCCTTTTGCCTTACCTGCGTGAATTACATAGTAATCTATTTTTAGTTCTTCGCATAGTTTTAACTCATTTATCACACCGTTAATGGATTTTTTCCTGAGATTTTCATCTGCAGAAGCAAGATTAAATAGATAAGATGAATGAACCACGACAGGCTGTATGCCTGTTTCCTCTCTTTTTTGCAAAAATAAAGCTTTTTCTTCTTCTGTTCTTTCCTTCCATGCCCATGAACGTGGGGAGGATACAAAAAATTGTATTGTATCTGCTCCTACCTCTTTACCTCTATCAAAAACCAAATCCAGAGATTTTGCAGATGATACATGAGTTCCGATTTTTACCATGTTTTAACCCTGAATATTCCTGTTATATACGGATTTATCTTTTTCTCTGTACCTATAGTGGTTGGTTCACCATGTCCAGGATAAACTTTTATATTGTCCGGTAGTTGTTTTAATTTCTCAAGGGATTTGACCATATCTTCTGGATTTCCACCAGGCAGGTCTGTTCTACCTATACTACCTTTAAAGAGAGTATCTCCTGTAATTATAAATCCGTTTTTTTCATCGTAAAAACATATACTTCCCGGTGTATGTCCAGGAGTTTCTAAAACTTTCAGGGAAAATTTACCAAAAGAAATAACATCCCCTTCTTTCAGGGTTTTGTCAGGTTCAGGGCATTGAACTGCTCCTACCATCTGAGCAAAACCTGGAAAGATATCATTATTGATTAAAAAAGTATCTTTTTCATTCATTAAAAAAGGAACATTATACTTGCTCTTCAAATATCCTACCTGACCTACATGGTCTAAATGTCCATGGGTAGCAAGTATATATCTGAGTTTGTATTTTTCAAGCTCTTCTTCTATTTTTTGCCCTTCAGCTCCAGGGTCTATAATAGCAGCTTCTCCTGTGAATTCATCAGCAATAATTATTGTATTTTCCTCAAGGGGACCAACAGTTAAGATTTTTATCATTCCTTAATTCCCAAATATTTTTTATCAACAAGAGCCGTTGTGTATCTTCCTGAAAGGAAATCTTCATCTTCTAAGATTTTAAGATGGAAATCTCTGGTGGTTTTTATACCATCTACTACAAGCTCTTTTAATGCTCTTTTTCCTCTTATTATGGCTTCTTCCCTGTCTTTGCCATAAACAATGATTTTTGCAATTAAAGAATCGTAGTAAGGAGGGATTTTATATCCTTTGTATATATGTGTATCCACTCTTACTCCAAAACCACCTGGCAGGTATAACTCTTCAATAGTCCCAGGATTTGGAGTAAAAGTTTCTGGGTCTTCAGCATTAATTCTAAACTCTATTGCATGACCTTGCTGTTTTATATCATCCTGTGAAAAAGAAAGTTTCTTACCATCTGCTACAAGCATCTGCCATGCAACAAGGTCTATGCCTGATGTCATTTCAGAAACAGGATGTTCAACCTGAATACGACCATTCATTTCTATGAAATAAAAATTCATATCCTTATCAACTATAAACTCAACAGTTCCGGCACCTGTAAATCCAACATGTTTTGCAAATCTGACTGCAGCCTCTCCCATTTTTTTACGAACTTCCGGGGTTATAAAAGGTGATGGTGATTCTTCCAAAAGTTTCTGATGCCTTCTCTGAATAGAACACTCCCTATCCCCTATATAAACAACATTTCCATACTCATCTGCAAGAATTTGAATTTCTATATGTTTTGGATTGAGAATAAATTTTTCTATATAAACTCTACTGTCTCCAAAATTTGCTTCTGCTTCTCTCTGGGCAACAGGCAATAGTCGGGACAGCTCTTGTGGAGAATGAACTACTCTCATTCCACGGCCACCACCACCGGCAGCTGCTTTTAATAAAATCGGATATCCTATCTCATCAGCAACTTCAAGGGCCTCTTTTAAAGTATTAACAGGAGGACTTCCGGGAATTATAGGAACATCTGCTTCTTGAGCTGCTTTTCTGGCTTCTGCTTTATCCCCTGTTAAACGAATAGTTTCTGAACGGGGACCTATAAATTTTATATTTGCCCTTTCCAATAATGCTGCAAAATTTGGATTTTCGGCAAGAAATCCATATCCGGGATAAACAGCATCGGCGTAAGATATTTCGATTGCAGATAAAATAGCAGGAATATTTAAATAACTCTTATCTGAAGGGGCTTTCCCTATACATATCGCATAATCTGCCAGTTTGACATGCATAGAATTTTTGTCTGCTTCTGAGTATATGGCTATACTCTCACCGCCTAACTCTCTTATTGCTCTTATAGCCCTAACTGCAATTTCCCCTCTATTTGCTATAAGAATTCTTTTTATATTGTTTAGTTTTAACAATACTTTTCTCCTGATATGGCTTTTTAAAGTATAAATTCCTAAATATTATATAATAATTGACAGAATACACTAAAATTATAAGGATACATATATGGGAGATATAGATTTTAGAAGTAGAAGAAAGTTAACTTTTCTTCGTTTAATGGTATCCCAGGGTATAGTTCCTGCAGAAAAAGTCCGAGATAACCCAAACATAGAAAATAAAGATTTCACCGACATATTAATCTACCTTGTAGAAAATAACATAGCAGACGAACAAAAAATAAAAGAATTCTTCGTCAATTTTTTGAATTTAAAACCATTTGACCCTAATATGCACATAGATGTTGATGAAACCATAACATCTAATATTACTTACAGTTATATGCTTAAGAAAAAATTTGTCCCTGTTTTTTACGATAAAGACAAAAATCAGCTTTCAATAGCTGCCTTTAATCCAATAGATAAGGAAATAATACACTATCTTAAATTCTTAGGAATTAAGAATATAGAAATTCTTGTTGCTACATATTCTGAAATAAATTCTCTTTTACAAAACTTAGGAAGTGTTGCTCCTCCAGATGAAGTAATTGATAATATTGGATTTGACGTTGAAATCGAAGAAGAATATTCACGGGAAGAAGAAATAGATGTCAGTGAAACAGTAGCAGAAGCTGAAGAAGCACCTATCGTAAAAGCGTCCAGATTATTTATAGTTAATGCTGTGAGACAAGGAGCTTCAGATATTCATATAGAACCTTTTGAAAAAGAACTTAGGGTAAGATACAGGATTGATGGCATCCTGAGAACTGTTCAAAAATTACCTGTCAGTATAAAAGATGCTATAGTTGCCCGATACAAAATTATGGCAAATCTTGACATTGCAGAGAAAAGGCTACCACAAGATGGAAGAATTAGAGTAAGAATTGACAAAAAGCCAATTGATTTAAGGGTTTCTATTATCCCCACCGTTTACGGTGAAAAGGTTGTTATGCGTATTCAGGATGCCCAGTCTTATCTTGGGCTTAAGTTAGAAGACCTTGGTTTTGAGCCGGATGACCTTGAGAAAATAAGAAAAGCTATCTATAGCCCTTGGGGAATGGTTCTGGTTACAGGGCCCACAGGTTCTGGTAAAACGACAACCTTATACACTGCATTAATGGAAAGAAACACGGATGACGTAAATATATCCACAGCAGAAGACCCTGTAGAAGTATCCATTCCAGGAATTAATCAGGTTCAGATAAAAGAACATATAGGACTTACTTTTGCAGAAGCTTTGAGGTCTTTTCTTAGACAAGACCCAGATATTATACTGGTAGGTGAGATAAGGGATAGAGAAACGGCTGAAATATCAATTAAAGCAGCATTAACAGGTCACCTTGTATTTTCCACTTTACATACAAATGATGCTCCATCCTCTATAACAAGGTTGATAGATATAGGGGTTGAAAATTTTCTTGTTGGAACAGCTGTAAATATGATAATTGCCCAGAGGCTTGTAAGAAAACTATGTGATTATTGTAAACAACCTGCTAACTATCCTAAAGAATTCTGGACAGGTTTAGGCTTGTCGGAAAAAGATGTTGAAGAAGGAACATTTTTTGTCCATAAACCAGGCGGTTGTGAACGCTGTAATAAAACAGGTTATAGAGGTAGAACTGCAGTTCATGAAATACTGGAAATTGACGATAATATCAGAAAAGCTATTTTATCTGGAGCTAATGCAACACAGCTTAAGGAACTTGCGATTAAAAATGGAATGAGAACCTTATATCAGAATGCTCTTCTAAAAGTTAAAAGGGGGATTACAGATATAGCAGAAGTAGAAAGGGTTTTAGTTAAATAAAATTCCAGGGGAGACTTTGTTATGGAACAAGAAAAACTTGCCTTTACTATTGATGAAATTGCGAAAATTGCAATAGACAGAGATGCTACTGATATCCATATAACAGCAGGAGCACCTCCAACTATCCGGATTGATGGAAAAATAACTTATCTATCTGAGTACCCAGTTATGTATCCAAAAGATACCCAGAAATTTATCTATTCTATTATGAACGAAAAACAAAAACGGGCTTTTGAAGAAAAAAATGAAGTAGATTTTTCTATTGGAATTAAGGGAGTTGGAAGGTTCAGGGTAAACGTTTACAGACAAAGGGGTAGTGTTGCTGCTGCTTTAAGGAGAATTCCTTTTGAAATAAAACCTATGGAAGAACTGGGGCTTATACCCTCTGTAAAAGGTTTGTGTCATAAGAGTATGGGACTTGTGCTGGTCACTGGACCTACAGGTTCCGGTAAAACAACAACACTTGCTTCTATGATAGATTATATAAACACCAACTATCCTTACCATATCATCACAATTGAAGACCCTATAGAATATCTATTCCCACATAAAAAGTCTCTTGTTGCCCAAAGGGAAGTTGGTAATGACACCTCAAGTTTTGCTACTGCTTTGAAATACGCACTTAGGGAAGATCCTGATGTTATTCTGGTTGGCGAGATGAGGGATTTAGAAACAATTAGAGCAGCTCTTACAGCTGCTGAAACAGGTCACCTTGTATTTGCAACTTTACATACAAATACAGCAATCCAGACTATAAACCGTATTATCAACGTTTTTCCGGAAAATGAACAGGAACAAATTAGAACAGAGCTAAGCTTTGTTCTACAGGGAGTAATTTCACAAAGACTTTTACCACGAATAGGCGGTGGCAGAGTTTTAATACATGAAGTTCTAATACCAACAACAGGTATTAGAAATCTAATTAGAGAAAACAAAATTCACCAGATATATGGTCTTATGCAGTCAGGACAGGTTGGAACAGGTATGCAAACAATGAACCAGTCTATAATCCGAGCTATAAAAGAGGGGCTAATCACAGAAGAAGATGGAATGAAAGTATCTCCTGAACCACAGGAATTGGAAAGATTACTAAAAACTCTTAAATAGAGGGGGAAATAGATGCCAAAGTTCAAATACATAGCAAGAGATAAATATGGTGTTAAAAGGGAGGATGTTATTTACGCTCCAGATGCAGGAGCTGCTCAGATTGAGCTGGAAAAACAGGGATTTGAAGATATAAAACTACAACTAATTCCACAAAAAAAATTCTCTCTGGATATTGATATATTTAAACCAAAAGTAAAAGAAAAAGACCTGGCTTTATTTACCAGACAGCTTGGAGCTATGATTGCCGCCGGTGTTGGTATTGCAGAGGCTCTCGAAATACTGGCAGAACAGATGCCAAACAAAACTCTAAGAGAAACTCTAAATAAAGTAAAAGAAGATGTTGTTTCTGGTATGTCCCTTTCAAAAGCAATGGCCAAACATCCCAAAGTTTTTCCTGAATTTCTGGTTAATTTGATAGAAGCTGCAGAAGAATCAGGTAATCTGGACGTTATTCTTCAAAGGGCAACACAATATTATGAAAAAATTGCCGCAATTAAACGAAAAATCGTAAGTGCTTCATGGTATCCTGCAATGGTTGTTGTTATTGCAACGTCCATTATTTTAGGTATTTTAACGTTTATTGTTCCCACTTTTGCTGAGTTATATTCTAGTATGGGAGGTCAACTCCCTTATTTGACGCAGCTATTAATTAGTGCAAGTAATGTAATAAAAAACAATATTCTTATTATAATTGTAGGAATTATAACCTTAGTAGTATTAAATAAATTCATATATAGCACCAAAGCGGGAAAAGAGTTTTATCACAGATTATTTCTCAAACTACCTCTTCTTGGAAATATATTCTTAAAAGGGGCAATAGCCAAATTTGCCAGAACATTAGCAACTCTTATCGCAGGTGGTGTTCCCATAATGCGTTCTCTTGAGATATCAGCATCTGTTGCAGGTAATGTAGTTATTGAAAAAGCCATTCTTGAAGCAAAAGACAAGGTAGAAAAAGGTCAGGAAATATACAAATCTCTTGACCCTAAAATTTTTCCACCTATATTAATCGCTATGATAAGAGTAGGTGAAGACACAGGTAGACTTGATGAGATGCTTGATACAATTGCAAATTTCTTTGAGGACGAAGTTGATAGAACAGTAGAGGCATTAATTTCAACCATTGAACCATTACTTATCGTATTCATAGGAACAATTGTAGGTGTAATTCTTATAGCTCTTTACCTACCAATATTCAAAATGGGTGAACTCATTCAATCATAATGAAAAAAGTTGCAGTTGCACTAAGTGGTGGGGTGGACTCCTCAGTATCCGCCCTCTTACTTAAGGAACAGGGATATGATGTTATAGGGATTACCTTAAAATTATCATCTATAGTCTGTGAAACAGATACCCAAATATGCTGCTCTCCCCAGGATGTTAAAGATGCCAAAAAAGTATCCCAGCATTTAGGGATAGAGCATTATGTTTTAGACTGGGAAGATATTTTTCATAAAAAAGTAATTAATTACTTTTTAGACGAATATAAAAAAGGAAAAACTCCAAATCCATGTTCAATATGTAATCGTGAGGTAAAAACAGGTCTTCTTGCGAAATATGCTGTTGAGATTTTAGGAGTTGATTATCTTGCCACAGGACATTATTTGGGAATTTCAAACATAGAAGGACACAAGGTTATCAGAAGAGGTAAAGACGTAAAAAAAGACCAGTCTTACTTTATGGCACTTCTGGAAAAGAAAGTTTTAGACTACTTAATATTTCCTCTGTCAAATAAAACAAAAGAAGAAGTCAGACAGATAGCCCAGAAATACAAAATCCCTGTAGCCCAAAAATCAGAAAGCTTTGAAATATGTTTCACTGCCGGAAAAACTCCAGGAGAATATATAGACCAGCTTGGATTAAATATAAATACTGCTGGAGATATTTTACTTTATACAGGAGAAAAAGTTGGCAAGCATAAAGGCTTATCCCATTATACTATAGGTCAAAGAAGAGGGCTTGGTGTTGCATGGAAAGAGCCTCTTTATGTCTTAGACAAAGATATAAAAACAAATTCATTGATTGTAGGAACGAGGGACAAACTTTTAACTGATTATGTGGAAGCAGAAAATATCAATTTATTTGTTCCTGAGGAGTTTTTATTTAAAAAAGAAGTTTCAGTTCAGGGAAGATATAAACAAAAACCTGTAGAAATAAAAAAAGTAGAAAAAGAAAAAAATAAATTTAGATTTTATTTCAAAACTCCACAACCTAAATTTGCACCAGGGCAAATTCTTGCCATATACACAGATGATAAACTGTTAGGTGGCGGTGTTATAGTATAGTTCTTTTATAAACTCTATTGCCTGCTGTTTTGTCTTTATTTTTCCTTCTATCTGTTTATTTTGTAGTTTCTCTTTGAGTTTTCCAACAATTGGAGAAGGTTTTATATCTAAAATTTCCATAATTTCCTTTCCATTTAATAAAGGCTGCTCTACAATTTCTTTAATGTAGATATCAAAATAATACTCCTGTAAGAAAATCACAAAAAGTTCAAGCTTTTTCAGATATTCTTCATTCTCAGAAGTGGCATAAGCATCTGCATAGGCAAGGATAAAAAGATGTGGAATTAAATTTTTATTCCTGAACCAGAAAAAATTTAGCTCCTTATTGGTCAAATTGTCTGCCTCTTTCAAAGCTAACAATCTAAATATTTCCAGATGAGAACCAATAAGATTTCCAATAAATTCTGATGGTTTTTTTCCAAGGGATAATTTTTTATTTATAGAGTTCAAAATGATTTCCTTACCTTTTATATCATGACCTTTGAATTCTTGTTTTGCCGTGGATATTTTTCCAACGTCGTGGAAAAAGGCCGTAAATTTTAAAAGGGAAATATCATTAAACTCTGTAAAGAATTCCTGCTTGCCTAATTTTTCTAAGAATGATTTATGAATACTATTTTTTAATAATTCTTTTTTTTTAAAAAATCTTCCATATACTCAACAGTTTTTAAAGAATGCTCCAGTAAGGGATATTTATGGAGCTCTCCTTGATTTTTGATTTTTACCATTTCGTTTATTTCAGGAACTATTTGTTGAAATACCCCGACTGATATTAATTTTTCAATTGTTTTGTAGCTGTCTTCCCCTTCAAAAATTTTTAAAATTTCATCTCTTATTCTTTCAACAGGGGAATTTTTAACTATTTCCTTATTTTTCTTGACCCATTTTTCATATTCTTTATCTAACTCAAAATCAAGCTGCTGGGCAATTCTAAAACCTCTGAATATTCTTACAGGGTCTTTTTGTATGTTTTCATAGGAAACAGGCCTTATTATTCCTGTCTGAAGGTCTTCAAGGCCGTTAGAAGGGTCAAATAAAACTGTCTGGGATGCACCCATACCAAGTGCATCATCAAAAACAATTGCCATCGCATTAATTGTAAAATCTCTCTGAAGTAAATCCTGATTAACCCGCTCTATTATCTCTTTTTCTTTATCATAAAAGTCCAACTGGGGATTTGACATAATATCAGAGATATCCATATAAGAGAAATCAAATCTGTAGCGGGTCTGACCTTCATAAAAAATTATAGTAGCCACATCTTTTTCTTTTTCAAAAGAGAATATATCTCCTTTTCCAAGGATATTTTTCAGTTTTTTTACAATCTCAAATGGGTCTGTTGTTACAATAAAATCAACATCAACTTTATTTTTAATAGGCCTGTTTAATAGTCTATCCCTTATCCAGCCTCCGACAATAAGGCAGACTGTATCTTTCCCAAGGGCTTTTGCTACATGGTCAAAATAAGAGTTGTAGAATAAAAGCCCATGAACATATTTGGTTTTTATATCTAAATCAAATTCTTCCCTTTGTTCTTTAGGAATATTCTGTCTATGAAGAATTTTCTCAAGTAGCTTTTCTATTCCAAGCATCTGATTTCCTTTAGAGAATATTAAATTGTTTTAATATTTTGGCAAGCTCAGGGTCTTTTTTGGCTAATTGTTTTAAAGCCTGA
>JALWLQ010000068.1 GCA_027084095.1 Persephonella sp. | reverse complement strand
AGCAGAGATAAAAGCAGATGTTCTGCTGAAAGCGACAAAAGTAGATGGTATCTACGATAAAGACCCTGTAAAACATCCAGATGCAAAACTACTTAAAGAAATAACTTATCTGGATGCAATAAATAAAGACCTGAAAGTTATGGACCATACAGCATTAACACTTTGCATGGAAAACAACCTACCAATTATCGTCTTCAATATAAAGAAAAAAGGAAATCTCATGAAAATTCTCCTGGGCGAGCCAGTAGGCTCAGTCGTAAGGTAAATTCTTCTCTCACAATCTCACTTATTTCCATTTTAAGTTATAATAAAATATTAGTCTTTATTAGTTTTAAGGAGGTTGGGATGATACAGGAATATCTAAAGGATGCAGAATCCAGAATGAAAAAAGCAGTTGAAAAATTCAAAGAAGAGCTTGCAGGAATTAGAACATCAAGAGCCTCAACAGCAATCGTTGAGAATATAAAAGTTGATTATTATGGTGTAGAAATGCCATTAAAACAGCTTGCAACAATAACAATACCTGAGCCTTCCCAGATTGTAATTCAGGCCTGGGATCAAAATGCAATTCCATTAATAGAAAAGGCATTAAAAGAGGCAAATATAGGAGCAAACCCTCAAACAGAAGGAAATATAATTAGGCTCATCCTGCCTCCTATGACAGAAGAAAGAAGAAAAGAGATTGTTAAATTTATAGGAAAACTTGCAGAAGAAGCCCGTATAGCTGTAAGAAATGTAAGAAGAGATGATAAAGAAAGACTTGAAGAACTCAAAAAAGAAGGATTTTCAGAGGACGAAGTTAAAAAAGCCTTAGAACAACTTCAGAAAATAACAGATAAATACATACAACAGATTAATCAACTGGCCGAGCAAAAAGAAGAAGAGGTGCTTTCCCTCTAATCCTTTGAAATTTCTACATAAAATTCCTATATTTAATCCTGAAAAAATTTAATTTGGGGTAGTGTAGATTTGAAAGAACAGATTATAGAAAGGGTAAAAGAGCTTTTACAGCCTCTAATTGAGGAAAGGTGCTTAAAACTTGTTGATGTTGAATACATAACAGCAGGAAAACCTGTTTTACGTATATATGTATACAATCCTGAAGGAACAAGTATAGAAGACTGCGAATGGATTAGCCGTAGAATAGGAGCATTACTTGATATAGAAGACTTAATACCTGTTTCCTATATTCTGGAGGTTTCATCTCCGGGGCTTGATAGAAAGCTAAAGAATAAAGAAGAGTATGACATTTTCAAAGGAAGGGATGTAAAGATAGTTTTATCTGAGCCGATAGAAGAGGGTAAGAATGTATATGAGGGGGTATTACAGGGGTTGGAGGATAATAACGTTCTCCTTGAAACTGATGGGGAAACAATAAAAATACCCCTTGAAAAAATATCAAAAACAAATTTAGAGTTTAAACCAAACGGAGAGAGATAAGATGTCAGTAAAACTTAAAAATGTAATAGAAGCAGTAGCAAAAGAAAAAAATGTGCCTGAGGAAATCATAGAAAAGGCACTTATAGACGGGATAAAAACTGCTGTTCAAAAAGAGTATGGATACAGGGATAACGTCCGCGTTGTTTTTGATAAGGAAAATGATGAACTAAAGGTATATCTCAGAAAAAGAGTTTCTCCATTTATAGAAAATCCCAAAAGGGATATTACCCTTGAAGAAGCAAAAAAATATGACCCAAACGCTGACATAGGTAAATATGTTGATGTTCCCCTCAGCCTTGAGGACTTAGGAAGAATTGCCCTGAATGCTGCAAAGGAAGTTATCACCCATAAAGTTGCAAAAGTAGAAAAAAATATATTATTCAAAGAATTCAAAGATTTAGAAGGCAAAGTTGTTACCGGAACAGTAAGAAGATTTGAAAACGGAGATATTATTGTAGACCTTGGTAGAGTAGAAGCTATACTTCCTGAAGAAGAACAGATAAAAAAGGAAAGATACAAAATTGGAGATAGAATAAGGGCACTTATTCTAAAGGTTATAAAAGATGGCTCCTTCCCGGTATATGAAAAAGGTAGAGTAAAAAGATACATACACCCAATAGACAGGGACAAACCACTTGTTATACTTTCAAGAACACATCCAAACTTCCTTGGAAAACTACTTGAGATTGAAGTTCCAGAAATACAGGAAGGAGAAATTGAGATTAAAGCAATAGCCAGAGAACCTGGAGAAAGGGCAAAGGTGGCAGTTTACTCTAAAGACAAAAATATAGACCCTGTTGGTGTGGTTGTTGGTTTAAAAGGAAGCAGAATTCAGAATGTAACAAATGAGCTCTCAGGAGAAAAAATAGACGTTATTCAATGGGACCCAGACCCAGCAGTTTTCGTAATGAGAGCATTATCCCCAGCCAGACCTACAAAATACAGACTGCTGGAAGATGAAAAAAGAATAGAAGTTGCGGTTCCTAAAAATGAGTTATCCCTTGCCATAGGAAAAGGAGGAATAAACGCAAAATTAGCCCACAAACTAACAGGCTGGCATATAGATATACTAAGCGAGGAAGATTTTGAAAGATTACAACAACTACCAAGAGCAGGAGAATAAGCCAGTAAGAACCTGTATAATCTGTAAAAAAAAAGACCTAAATATCAACTTATAAGATTTGTAAAGAAAACCAGAGAACCGGATATTCTTAAAAAGAAAGGAGGAAGAGGGGTTTATGCCTGCCCCTCATGTGTTTCAACAAAAAAATTCAAAAAGCTCATGGGAAAGGAAAAAGAAGAGATAAAGCAAGCTTTGCTTAAACAGATTATAAGTCTAATCCAGATAGGCTGGAGAGGAAGACTTATAAAAATAGGGTATGAGGATACAGAAAAAGAACTGAAAAAAGGAAAGAAAGGATTTTTAATCATAGCTGAGGATATAGCAGAAAGAACAAAAAGGAATATCTTAAGAGAAAGAAATACTGAGTTTTATCAGTTATTTACAAAGGAACAATTAGGTAAATTTATAGGAAAGAAAGAAGTGGGAATAATATTTGTCCCTCTTAATAAATTTGGTTTAAAATTAAAAGGTTTAATTGCTCAATACTTTGAGCTTGAAAGGAGGTAATGTAATTTGTCAAAGGTTAAGATATCCGACCTTGCTAAAGAATTTGGAATGACATGGAAACAGCTTGCTGAAGAAATTCAGAACTTAACAGGAACAAAAATCAAATCTCCATCTACAAAAATAGATGAAGAGGTTGTTACCCTATTAAGAGATGTTCTTGGAGAATCGCCGGTAGCTGTAGAAGAAGAAGTAGAAGAGAAAGAGGAAAAGAAGGAAGGCATAAAGGTATGGGATGTTGCACATGATTTAGGTATATCCTTTGAGGAAGCAAAGGAGGCTCTAAAAGCCATTGGTTTTGAAGGTGAAATCAGTAGCTTTACAGAGGTTACCCCGGAACAAATAGAAAGAATAAAAGAATACCTTAAAGAAAAAGCAAAAAAAGAAGAAGAAAGGAAAAAAGAGTTAGAGAAACAAAAACAGGAAGCTTTAAAAAAGGTAAAAAGAGAGAAAGAAGAAAAACCTCAGGAAAAGAAAACAGAAAAACCTGCAGAAGAAAAAGTAGAAAAAATAGAAAAACCAGTAGAAAAACCAAAAGTAGAAAAGAAACCACCTGTTGCTGAAGAAAAACCTCCTGTAAAAGAAGAAAGACCAACAACTGTAGAAGAAAAAACAGTTTCAAAACCAGCAGCTAAAAAGGAAGAAAAACCTAAGAAAAAATTTGAAAGAAAACCCCCTGTTGAAAAAACAGAAAAACCAAAACCAAAGCCTGCTCCAAAACCTAAGAAAGAAGAAAAGCCTGAAGAAATAGAAGAAACAAAAGAACAGATATCAGAAAAAGAGAAGATAAGACTAAGCAAAGAAGAAAAAGCAGAGTTAGAAGCTCTCAAGAAACTTATGGGAGCTCAACCAAAGAAAAAGAAGAAGAAAAAGAAAAAGAAAGAAGAAGAAAAGAAACCAGAAACAGTCTCCAAAGAGGAAGAAGATTTAAAAATAGCAATTATTCCAGAAGTAATCACAGTAAGAGAACTGGCAGAATTATTGGATTTACCTGTTAATCAAATAATGGCAGACCTACTCAAAAAAGGAATTCTTGCATCAGTTAACCAGACTATAGACCCGGAAATAGCTCTCCAAATAGCTGAAGAACATGGCTTTCTGGCAGAAATACAACAGGAAGGGGAAGAAGTATCTATAGTGGAAGAACTTCCTGAAGAAGAAAAAGCAAAAATACTTGGAGAAAAAGAAGAAGAAGGGGAACTTGTTGAAAGACCTCCTGTTGTTACTGTAATGGGTCACGTTGACCATGGAAAAACAACACTTCTTGACACCATCAGAAAAACAGACGTTGCAGCAAGGGAAAAAGGCGGAATTACACAGCATATAGGTGCTTACAAAATAAAGCTCCCTAACGGCAAAGAAATCACTTTCCTTGACACTCCGGGACACGAGGCATTTACAACCCTCAGAGCAAGAGGTTCTAAAGTTGCAGATATAGCAGTTCTTGTTGTGGCAGCAGACGACGGGGTAAAACCACAGACAGTAGAAGCCATAAACCATGCTAAAAATGCAGAGGTTCCAATAATAGTTGCAATAAACAAAATAGACAAACCTGGTGCAGACCCTGAAAGAGTAAAAAGGGAATTATCACAGTACGGCCTTATCCCTGAAGAATGGGGAGGCGACACAATAATGGTTCCTGTTTCTGCAAAAACAGGGCAGAATGTTGAAGAACTCCTTGAAAATATACTCCTTGTAGCAGAAATACTTGACCTTAAAGCAAACCCAAACAAACCAGCAATAGGAACAGTAATAGAAGCCAAACTTGACCCCAAAAAAGGTCCTGTTGCAACAGTGCTTATAGAAAACGGAACACTCCATCAGGGGGACTACTTTGTTGCAGGATATACATGGGGTAAAGTCCGTGCAATGTTTGATGAAAGAGGTAATCAGCTTAAAGAAGCAGGACCCGGAACACCTGTGGAAATCCTTGGATTTAATGATGTTCCACAGGCAGGGGATAAATTCATAGTCAAACCTTCAGAAAGGGAAGCAAGACAGCTTGCAGAACAGAGACTAAGAAAAAGGGAAGAAGAGCTTCAGGCCAAAAGAGCCAGAATGCATTTTGAAAGCCTCGCAGGAGAAAAAGAGGTTAATATCATTGTTAAAGCTGACGTTCA
>JALWLQ010000067.1 GCA_027084095.1 Persephonella sp. | reverse complement strand
ATTAAATGTCTGATGGCATATAATGCACATAAACCAGCTACAGCAAAAATATAACCTTTAAGAAGTAGAATTATTATTCCACCCATCGCCATTCTTCCACCTTTTTAAGTAAAGATGCTGTTACAAAACTTATAAAAAACCCATAAAGCATCACAGCATATACATAATCAATAATTATTCCAAACCCTAAAAACAGGACAGGCATAAATATATATGAGTACTCTTTCAAGACTATAATTATTAACAGATATCTTAAAAATCCCAGTATTATCACAGATAAACTTATTAATATATAAACAGCTATTTTCAGAAAAAAATTGGCAGGAATTGGTGCAATCAATAGACCAAATATAAACATTAAGACAGCCCAGTTTACTGCAGATGTACTGATAAATAGATAAGAGAAACTGGATAAACTATAAGGAAAATACTGGGCAAAGAATATAAAGTACAACGCAGAGAGAATATTTATACATACCAGGACAAAAAGGGTCATAGATATGTTCTTTAAGTATCTACTTTTATACAGGATAATTGCAAGGATAAAAGAAACAACCAATGTCAAAATAGTAAAACTTTTTGTTGGATATTTGCCGTAAGTTTCTATATACGGAATATCAAAAATCAAAAAATCTTTATGATTAATTTCAAATACGGCAGATACATAAAAAGTATCTAAAAACTGTTTACAGAACTGTATACCTTTTTCCAGTATAAGAGGGAAAAATGAAAATACAGCGATAAAAATCAGGAAAATAGCTATAAAACTTCCTATAAGTTCAAATCTATCAAGTTTAATTAATCTGTATGCCCTATGAGGAAGTATTTTCTCTTTAATGTTATTTGTTTTTTTCATGGCTTAAAAATCTATAAAAACTCCCCCTGATATTCTGTATTTGTTATAAGAATTCTGGAGCCTCATATATTCCAGCTCACCTATCAAACCAAAAGTATTATTTAGCCAGTGTCTATGTCCTATACCAACAATGGTAGAATTCTGCCTTACTTCTTCAGGATTACTGAGATATGTTGCCAGATAGGCTTGTTTTCCCCAGGATACAGTAAGATATGTCCACTGGTCTTTTTCTGCCCCATAATCAATGCTAACCAGATATGAACTGGAATATAAATTTCCAGGTTTGCTTATATTATAGAAATACCTTACTGTTCCAACAAATTTTCTATAATAAATACTGCTTCCCACTGAAAAAATAATATTCTCATGAACATCCCAGTATTTTATGTATGTTCCTGCAGCTGTTAATACATATTGCTGCTGTGGTCCCATCTTAAAGTTAAATTCATGGTCAAGTCTATACTTGGGCAGATACACTGAATTTGTCCCAAAAGATAGAGAAGAGTATGTATAAAGCCAGTCTGTCCAGTCCTTGTAAGTGCCTAAAACTCCTAAAGCCGCCCTACCTTCTATCTTCCTATCTATAACACTACCACCTACAAATGGTGTCCAGTTTTCGTCCTCCTTTCCATAGAACATCATATCTATACTATTCCACTCTCCATACTCGGAATATGGGTCAAGTCTTTCGTAGTTATACTTAACTTCAAATCTTTCTGGAGAAACAGCATATGAATTAAATGCCATAGTACAGATTAAAGCAGCCACAATATTTACCTTTTTCATAATATCTCTATACCCTCCTTTATATGCTCTAAGTTCATCTTTTCTGTTGATGGATACTGTTTTATAAACCTTTGAACTTCATCATTTTCAAGTAATTTACGTATTCTTATAGATGCTGTCCCATCCCCAAAAAGATTTCTTCCTCTGTTGGAAACTTTTTCATAAAATTCCTTATCTTCAACAAATTTTTTAAAATAGTATTCAATTTTATCCCTATTACTATCCACCAAAAATCCAGCTTTTGCGTCTATTACAACAGACCTCTCGGTTACAGCTCTTAAAACCAATACCGGAATTCCTAAACTGGCGCTTTCTTCTTGTAATCCCCCACTATCTGTAATAACTAAAAAAGTACGACTTAGTAAATAAATCATCGTAGAATACGAAATTGGCTTCGTTATATATATATTATCGGGTTTAATTTGCATATAATTAGAAATTATACCTTTTACTTCTGGATTGGGATGTGTTGACCAGATGAATATAAAATCAGGATATTTTTGTGCCAGATGTTTAATACTCTGACATATTTTAACAAGGGGCTCTCCAATATTTTCCCTTCTGTGAGAAGTAACAAGAATAAGTTTTTTATTTTTCAAAATATCTGGAGTAATTCCATATTCGCTGAGCTCTTTGAAAACCTGTTTTTCATCTAAGAGTGAACTACCCAGTTTCAGTGCATCAACTACTGTATTCCCAACAAGAAAAATCCGGTCTGGTTTTATATTTTCCCTAAGTAGATTTTCTTTATCTACTTTTGTTGGAGGAAAATGTAAATCAGCCAGTCTTCCTACCATCTCCCTCATCAATTCTTCCGGGAAAGGGGCAAACTTACTAAAACTTCTAAGACCTGCTTCCACATGGGCAACAGGTTTTTTTTGAAGAAATCCTACAAAAGCCGCTGTAAAGGTTGTCATAGTATCTCCCTGAACGATAATAAGGTCAGGAGAGATTTCTGAATAAACCCTATCCAGATTTTCAATTAACATAGAAGATAGCTGTGAAAGAGTTCTATCCTTTGAGACAAAAGTTCTTAAATCATAATCAACATCAATATGAAAAAAATCTATTATCTGTTGAACCAGGTTATGATGTTGACCTGAATTTATGACTATAGTTTCAAAACTATTTTGTAGCTGTTTTATAACCGGAGCTAATTTAATAGCTTCAGGCCTTGTTCCAAAAACAACAGCTATTTTCATCTCTCCCCCTCTCTTATTAGTAAGTATATACAAACCTAAATATTAATACTCTTTTTTCCTCTACCGCCCAAAACCTATTCTAAATTATCAGTTAGATTTGCAAAATTTTACGTTAACACGAATATGTTATTAGGTTCAATTATTATCGCTCTATCATTTATATTTCGTCTATTTATTTCTTCTTTAAAATGTTTTAAAGGAGCTTCCACTTGAACAAATTTTGGTATTGTGTGAAAAGTTCCATAATGAATTGGAACAATATAATCAGCCTTCAGGTCTAAAAAGGCATTTACAGCTTCATAAGGGTTCATGTGAACTTTATGCAGGATAAGAGTAGGCTCATATCCTCCTATTGGGAGTAAAGCAATATCTATTTTGAACTTTTTACCGTATTCTTTAAATCCATCAAAATAAGCTGTATCTCCACCAAAATAAAAGGTTTTATCCTCCACAGTTATAAGATAACTTGCCACTTCTGTATTAGGGAAAATAATTGAGCGGCCTTTGTTATGTTTCACAGGTAAAGAGGTTATTTTTATTCCTTCTTTTTGCGTGGTTTCAAAATGCTTTAGCTCTAAAATTTCCTTAAAATGAATTCTTCCAAGTACAGGTTTTGTATTTTCAGGAATTATCACTACACTTTCCCTGTCTAATCTTCTTAAAGTTCTCATATCAAGATGGTCGTAATGGGCATGGGATATCACAATAAGGTCAACCTGAGGTACAAGGTCAGGTCTCAGTGCAGGTTTTTGTCTTTTTATTCCAAATATATGGGGACTTAAAAATGGGTCGGTCAGAACTTTTTTACCTTTATATGAAATCAAAAATGTGGAATGTCCCAGATTTGCAATAAAATCTCTGTTTTCTTTTATTGCTGCAGTTATCTTCTGGTATATTTCCGAATTTTCATCAAGCATATATTCTTTATGAAGTCTATAATCCCTTACTTTTTGCTTCCTGCCAGTAATATTCCATATCATTTAGCGGCATCTCCTTCAGGTCAATATTTTTTTCTTTTGCTTTTTTCTCAATATAGTTAAATCTTCTAATGCTTCTATCTGTTGCTTCGTGTAATGCTTCTTCAGGGTCTATCCCATAAGCCCTTGCCAGATTTGTTATTGTAAGTAGTAAATCCCCAAGCTCATGTTTTATCTCTTCTGGGTTTTTGGCTTCTTTCAGTTCATTAAGTTCCTCTTCAACTTTTTCCATAACTTCCTGAGGATTTTGCCAGTCAAATCCTACTTTTGACATTCTTTTCTGAACTTTTACAGCTCTCATTAATGCTGGCATCCTTGACGGAATACCTTCCAGAATAGATTTCCTTTTTTTCTCTTTTTGTTTAATCATCTCCCATTTTTTTAGATGGTCTTCACCTTCTAATTCCTCATATTTCTGGTCTCCAAATACATGGGGATGTCTTCGGATAAGTTTGTCAATTAAAGAGTTTATAACATCATTTATATCAAACTTGCCTTCGTCCTTTTTAATCTGTGCATGGAAAACAACCTGTAAAAGCAGGTCTCCAAGCTCTTCAATCATAGCATCTGTATCATCTTTTTCTATAGCTTCAAAGAGTTCATAAGCCTCTTCTATAAGATTGTTTTTTATAGACTGGCTTGTTTGCTCCTTATCCCATGGGCATTCTTTTCTTAGCCTTGCCATTATATCTACAAGTTTCTGGAAATTCTTTCCTTCTTCTCTACACTCCATAAACAGCCTCCCTCAGTGTTAGAATATTTAAGCAATATAATATATGTTTCAGGGGAAAAAAATGAAAAATGTTATAGAAGTTAATCATCCTATATTAAAAAATCTTATAACAAAACTCAGGGATAATAATACCAAACCGTATAATTTCCGCGAGTTTATATCGGAAATTGCCAGAATTTTGCTATTTGAAGCTCTAAAAAATGAGCCTTTAGTGGAAAAAGAAGTAGATATATGGATTGGAAAAGGTAGATTTCCTGCCCTTCAGGAAGAAAAATATGTGTTTATTCCTATTTTAAGGGCTGGTCTTCCTATGCTTGATGGGGTTTTGAAGGTTATCCCTGAGGCTGTTTCAGGATTTCTGGCAATTAAAAGGAATGAGGAAACACTTGAAAGTGTCCTTTACTATGACCGTGTTCCCCAGCTTAATGGGAAAATAGCAATAATACTTGACCCTATGGTTGCTACAGGTGGTTCTCTGGATTATGCGATATCTGTAATAAAAGAAAAAAATCCAGAAAAAATAATTTCTCTAAATATAATTGGTGCTCCTGAAGGGTTGCAAAAAGTATCACAGAACCATCCAGATATAACCATTTATATAGCTCAGATAGATGAAAGACTAAACGATAAAGGATACATAATCCCCGGTCTTGGGGATGCAGGGGACAGGGCATATAACACTTA
>JALWLQ010000066.1 GCA_027084095.1 Persephonella sp. | reverse complement strand
TTGATAAAATCGGGCTGGAATATCTGTATCCTGAAGCAACTTTTTACTTCTGGATAAAAGCACCTAAAGACATGTCTGGGGAAGAATATGCAAAGCATCTGCTAAATTATGGAATTGTTGTATCTCCGGGGGTTAATTTCTGTGCTGGAATTGAAATTATGAATAATACCTGTCAGTCTAAATATTTCAGAATAGCTCTTGTTCCAACAGTTGAGGAATGTAAGGAAGCTGTTAGAGTATGGGAAAAGGCTCACAAGGATTTGATTGGGAATTAATGGTGGGCCCGGGAGGACTCGAACCTCCGACCGGACGGTTATGAGCCGTCTGCTCTAACCAACTGAGCTACGGGCCCAAAGGGAGATAATAATATATAACGAACCAGTAATATTGTCAATAATTTTTGTGTTGGAGAAATTCTTACAAAAAATAAACGCAGTTAGCTTTTGGTATATAGTTTTCCTGAACTATCCTTTTATATTTACCAATGGTTTAACCACATCAACAACTTTTATAACAACTCCGTCCTGTGCTTGAATTACTTTGTTAATATCTTTATAAGCAAATGGAGCTTCATCCAGAGTTTTTTCGTTGACTTTTGCCACAATATCTGCCTGTTCCATAACTTTCTTGAACTCTTTCAGGTCTATTGTTTCCTTTGCTTTTCTTCTGGATAATACTCTACCTGCTCCATGGGAAGCAGAAGATAAAAACTCTTTATTCCCAAGCCCTACCGTTACGTAAACACCATCTCTCATATTGGCAGGAATTATTCCGTATTGACCTTTTTCTGCAGGGGTTGCACCTTTCCTGTGAAGAACCCCTTCTTCTGTAAGGACTGCATGGTTGTGGTTTTCATTGATTAACTTTTTGTCTATCAGTTTCTTAATCTCTTTTTCTGTAAATCCTAAAATCTGCAAGATTTTTTTCATCATTGTTAGTCTGTTTTCAAGGGCATATTCAAGGGCAAAATTCATATCCTCAAAGTAAGCCTGCCCCCAGAAACTATCCACAGGTAAAAATCTACCTTTTTTCATATAGTAAGAAGCTATAGAATGTCCTATATTTCTTGAACCTGAGTGTATAGTAATGCATACATTTCCCTCAAGATTTTCTCCTATCTCAATAAAATGATTACCGCTTCCCAGTGTTCCAAGTGAATGAAATAGTTTGTCATTTACCTTTTTATTCAGATTTTTGTCCCCTGAAGCTGAACGGAAAGGTGTATAATCAAGGGGCTTTTTCCTGATATTTTTGCCTACAGGTATTTCTTTGTATATCTCCTGTGCAACTTTTTCCCTGTCTTTTTTGGTTTTGAAAATCTCTTCAGTCTTTACTCCTGTGTCCACAAAGCACATTCCACAGCCTATATCGTATCCGACAAAGGAAGGAGATATATGTCCATCAACAAGAGCTACACCACCTATACAAAGGTCATATCCGGCATGAACATCAGGCATAATTGCCAGTTTTTTTACAATATCCAGAGAGGCCACATCATATATCTGTTTTAATGCTTCAGGCTCTATTTCCTCAAGATTTATCAGGCTTTTTATTTTTTCCATACTCCTCACAATCAGGTTAGTTTTTTATAGAAAAATATTCTCTGAAAAGTAATTTTCAATATTCCTTTTCTACAAAAATAATTATAGATTATTAGATAGGATGATAAATATTGGAGTTATAAAAGCTTATATTCTAAAAGAAATTACAGAACTGGTCAGGTCAAGATTTATCATACTTGTATATCTGTTTCCTACAATGGTTATGCTCCTTTTTGGTTACGGTATCAGGATGGAAGTAACACATTCAAGAACAGTTATTCTGGATTATGACCAGAGTAAACTTTCTTATCAGCTTGTATCCAAATTTGAACATTCCAAATATTTTGACACTACCGTTTCCTATGAACCGGAAAATAAAATCTTAGAGAGAATGAAACAGGGTAAAGTTGATATCTTAATTATAATCCCTGAAGGATTTGAAAAAAAACTGCTAAAAGGCCAGAAAACAGAAATAGCTGCTTTTATTGATGCTTCTTTCCCACTACGGGGAGTTACAATGCAAAGCTATGTTGAGGGAATGATACTTAATGCTGCCTCTTCTTATTTGAAAAACATTCCTGTCAAAAATTTAATTACGATAAATCATCGTAATTTGTTTAATCAATCTATGAGGGACGAAAATGCCATAGTCCCCGGTTTACTGGGAATTATTTTGCTGGTAGCACCTGCTATTTTATCGGCTTTGCTTATTGTCAAAGAAAAAGAGATGGGAACTATTTTTAATTTCTATTCCTCTCCTGTTAGAAAGATAGATTTTTTAATCGCAAAATTACTGCCTGTATTTTTTCTCCATTCAATAAATATTTTTATCTTATTTTTGTGGGCTACTTATCTGTTTCAAGTTCCTTTTAAAGGAAGTTTTTTTATATTCTGGCTATCTTCAGAAATTTATGTGCTGATAAGCGTTGCTATTGGTCTACTGGTTTCAGTTATAACAAGAACACAGATAGTTGCTTTGATAGTGACCATAATTATTACTGTAATCCCTGGGTTTTTATACTCAGGGATACTTATGCCTGTATCCTCAATGACAGGGGAAGCTTATATAGAAGCTCATTTATTCCCTGTTATGTATTACAACCATATTGTTTACGATTCTTTTCTGATAGGACAGGGATTTTCCTCGGAAAAAAATGTTATCTATTTTCTCATTATGATTGGATATACATCTGCTTTGCTTATTATAGGTAGTATTCTAATGAAAAAGGAACTGAGATGAAGGCTTTCTGGAGTATTTTTGTAAAAGAAATAATAACTTTTTTAAGAAACTGGGGATTGGTCATTGTCTTGCTTTACTCTTTCACAATAGATGTTTATGTTGCAGGGCAGGGATTTGAGGTAAAACCAAGAAATGTATCTATTGGTTATGTGGATTACTCAGAGGGAGTTATTTCTAAAAAAATCTTAAATCATCTACACAGTCCTGAGTTCAAGCCACCTGTTGAGTTTAAATCTCAGGAAGAATTAAGCAGAGCTATATTTGATAGGGAGATTATGGTTGGTCTGATATTTGAACCTGATTTTGAAAAATCTATCTATAAAAATGGCAAAACACAGCTTAATGTTTTGCTGGATTCCACAGCTGCAGCACAGGCATTTATAACTTTGACTTATTTACAAAACATAGTGATGAATTATTCCCAGCTTGAATTTCCTGTTGAACTAAAAATTCATAAAATTTTTAATCAGAATGCAGATACGCGACAATTTATATCTTTTGCAGAGTTTTTATCAAATTTAACATTACTTGGGGTTATTCTTTCTGCTGTTGTTTTTGTCAGAGAAAAAGAAAACGGAACATGGGATATAATGCTCTTAATGCCTGTTAACTCAAAACTTATTATTTTTGCCAAAAGTTTTTCCCAGATTATTATTACTATGATTGGCACTATTTTAAGTGTAGGTTTAATTTTATTTGGTGTATTTAATCTGCCTATGAATGGCAATTTTTGGGTCTTTATTGTATTTACCTTTGTTTATCTGCTTTCTGTTAGTGGGATAGGGCTTTTTATTGCATCTGTAACACAAAATATGCTTCAGGTAGCACAGCTATCTGTAATAATAATGATGCCTGTTATCTTCCTCAGTGGTGCATGGACACCTATATACTCAATGCATCCTGTAATCCAGTATCTTTCTTATTTTTCTCCTTTAAGATACTATATAGAGGGAAGTATCAGTATATTTTTTAGGGGAATTCCATCGGTAGATTTAACAATTTATTTTGTAGCATTGACAATTTTAAGTGTGGCTCTATACATATTTGGATTTAGGAAAATAGGTAAGCTATTCTAAATTAAGGAAGACAGGAATGGAATTTAAAATTCATCATGTTGCTGTTTCTGTTTCGGATATGGAAAAAGCTGTAGAGTTTTACTCTATACTTGGTTTTAAAGAATTAACCGGATACAAGGATGATAACTTAGAGATTAAGCATTTATATATAGATGGATTTATACTTGAACTGTTTTGTTTTAAAGAACATATCAGTAAAGAAGCTCTTGAATTATGGGAAGATTTAAAAAGAATTGGTGTTAAACATTTTGCTTTATCTGTCCCTGACATAAAAAAAGCAAAGGAATATTTATTGAATAAAGGCATAATTCAGGAAGATATAGAAATAAAAAAAGGGAGAACAGGGATTTTATACTTTTTTATTAAAGACCCTGACGGGAATTTTGTTGAGATTGTAGAAGACAAAAGAAATATCAAACTTTAGCTTCTTTCAGAATAAAATTTTCCACCACATCAAGAATATTTTCTCCAATATAATCTGCCTCTGTGTTTTCAACATATTTCATTCCTTGTCCTGTTTTCACCAGAGCAGCTTTTATACCTTCTTTGTGTGCAGCTTTTATGTCTGTTTCTTTATCCCCTATTAAAAAGGAGGCAGACGGGTCTATATTAAATTCCTGTATCCCCTGTCTTATCATCCCGCTTTCAGGCTTTCTACAATCACATTTCATTGTGAGTTCAGGAATTATCCCTTCTGGATGGTGTGGACAGTAATACACCTTATCTATCTTTATTCCTTCTTTTTCAAAAACCTTTAGCATATATTCTGTCAGTTTTAAAAAATCTCCCTCTGTGTAATATCCCACTGCAATGCCAGACTGGTTTGTTACCACAAGAAGCTTATAACCTGCTTCCTGTAATTTTCTTAAAGCCGGAAAAACCTCAGGATAAATATGGAAATTCTCTATTTTATGGACATACCCAAAATCCTCATTAATTACTCCATCTCTATCAAGAAAAACTGCTTTATTTTTCAAGAGCTTCCTCCCACTATAAGTGATTTTATTTTTATGGTAGGTTGGGCATCACCAACAGGGGCAGCTTGTCCATTTTTACCGCATGTTCCAATTGCCCAACCTATATCGTATCCAACAGCCTCAACATCCTGCATTGCCTTAGGACCATTTCCCATAAGGGCAGCACCTTTAATCGGATAGGTTATTTCTCCATTTTCTATCATATATCCTTCAATTATTTCAAACATAAAATCTCCGTTAACGGTGTTAACCTGTCCACCACCCATTTTTACAACATATAATCCCTTTTTGGTATCCTTTATAAAATCATGGGGGTTGTCTTGACCAGGAGCAATAAAGGTATTCCTCATTCTTACAATTGGAATGTTTCGGTATGTATCTCTCCTTCCGTTTCCTGTTGAGCTTTTTCCTGTTTGCATTGCAGTTAATCTGTCATACATAAAGCCTTTCAAAATACCGTTCTCAATTAAAACAGTTCTCT
>JALWLQ010000065.1 GCA_027084095.1 Persephonella sp. | reverse complement strand
TGAAGTTTCACCCACATTAAAACCTCTTACTTTAAATATGAGTTGTACTGCTGTTGTAGACCAAGATACCACATGCCAGGCTACAGCTGTTCCTTTAAAATTAAAAAAATGTATTTTAGACTATATGATATTTGCAAACATAGCGAATGCTTCTTATGGGGTTAATATTAAATTTTATGGTAACGAAGTACTATACGATAACAATATTAATATAAGTGGATATTTTAGATTTGATGCTGGACACTTTGGAGATGATGGCTGCACTGTAGACAATAATCTCCTATATTCTGATATAAATAATTGTGACTGTTGTCAGTATATAGACGATCCAGACTACTGTGCAGGATGCTAAAGTGTATGACCTGATAATAATTGGAATGGGGCCTGGGGGTTATGAAGCAACCCTCACGGCTCTTAGAAAAAAATTAAATATAGCAATAATTGAAAAAGGCAAAATAGGAGGAAACTGTCTTAATAGAGCTTGTATCCCAACGAAATACTATCGGGCAGGAGCCCGTCAGATAGAAAAAATTCCCCTATTTAATAAATACGGAATTAATATCTCCTCTAATTCAGTTGATTTTTCTCAGGCAAAAAAAGGCAAAGATGAGGCTATAGGTTTCTTAAGGAAATCCCTATCACAGCTTTTAAAAGCCAAAAAGGTTCCTGTTTATAAAGGAACAGGCAAAATAACAGGTCAAAACCAGGTTCAGATAACCTATGAAGATGGAAAGACAGAAACTATAGAAGGCAGATACATTTTGATAGCTACCGGTTCAATTCCAGTTTCAATTGGTGGTATAGTTCCAGATGGAAGGTATGTTATTACAACTGAAGATTATCTGGAAAATATGGAGCAACTTCCTGAAAGACTTCTAATAGTTGGTGGGGGTGTTGCCGGCTGTGAGCTGGCATATATTTCTGCCCAGTATGGAAGTCAAGTAACTATTGTAGAGATAAAAGATAGATTGTTGTCTTCGGATATTATTTCTCCGGATATATCAAGACTGCTTCAACGAAAATTCAAAAAACTGGGAATAGAATTTAAACTGGAAACATCTGTTAAAGACTATAAAATTTCTGGAGATAAAGTTGTTGTAAATCTTTCAGACGGTTCACAAATGGAAGTTGATAAAATTCTACTTTCTGTAGGAAGAAGACCCAATACTTCAGATATAGACAGTATAGGAATAGAAAAGGATGAAAGAGGATTTATAAAAACTAATTCTTACCTGCAAACAAATTTTGAAAATATTTATGCCTGTGGTGATGTTGTTAATTCACCTATGCTTGCCCATGTGGCTTCTTATGAGGCAAGGGTGGCATTAGAAAACATGTTTGATGATAAGAAGGTAGAGACTGACTATTCACTTATCCCCTGGTCTATCTTTACCGCTTATGAAATTGCCCATGTCGGATTGAGTGAACAGCAGGCAAAAGAAAAAGGCATAGAAACTCTTTCCGGATATTATCCATTTACCTATAATGAAAAGGCAGTTGATGAACTGGAAACAGAGGGATTTGTAAGACTTGTGTTTGACAAACAAACAAACCACATTATCGGTGCAACAGTAGTTGGAATAGAGGCTTCAGAGCTAATACATATTATGGCTTATGCTATCAAAAACCAGATGACAGCAAAGGAAATCCACGACTTCATATATTTCCATCCATCTTTAAGTGAGATTTTTCTATATGCTACTTATGATGTTGTAATTGGAAAATTATTTTAATTCAATTACCGGTATCAGCTTTTTATTCATGATTTCAACCAGATGAGTAAATAATTCTTCTTTGTCTTTTCCATCTTCAGGATAGCTGGCTATTCCATGAATTATATTATCATCAATGACTTTTTTAATTCTCTTTATGGCCTGTTCTGCTTCTTTTTTCCCTGTTTCTGGAAAGAATAAAAATACAAAATCTTCTTCTACAGGAGAGATTACATCCACAGCTCTTATATTATCTCTTAATATAAAGGCTATATCTATTTCCTCAAGTTCTTTTCTATTTTTTTGAAATTTGGCTGCCAAGTCTGGTGCATACATAAAGGCAATAGAAAATTTTGAATTTTTATGATATCTAACTATTCTTCTAATTTCCAGCTCCACCAGGGCTTTAAACACATCAAAATCATAGATGTGATTGTTCTCAGACATTCTGTAATTCCTCCATTATCTTTTTATCTAATATTTCCCAGGTAAATTCGTCCCCTTCCCTACCAAAATGTCCGTAGGATGCAGTTGTTTTATAAATAGGTTTCCTTAATTCCAGTTTCTCTATAATCCCTGCTGGAGAAAGGTCAAATAGCTCTTTTATTTTACTGTTTAATTTTTCAGTGTCTAAATCTGTATCTGTCTTTATATTAAATGAAACAGGGTAATCTCCTCCAATGACATATACCATTTCCACATTACATTCATTGGCTATACCTGAGGCAACTATATGCTTTGCTATATATCTTGCCATATATGAAGCTGAACGGTCTATTTTTGTAGGGTCTTTACCTGAAAAAGCACTTCCTCCTGAAGCTGCGGCAGTTCCATAAGCATCAGCTATGATTTTTCTTCCAGTTAATCCAGTATCTGCCATAGGACCCCCGATGATAAATCTACCCAGAGGATTAATCACAATTTTTGTTTTTTTGTCTATGAATTGCTGGGGTATAACCTGCTTTAACACTTTTTCTTCTATAGCTTCTTTCATTTCCAGCTCAGAAACATAGGGTTCATGCTGAACAAGGACAGTGATTGAATTTATGCGGACAGGTTTTCCATTTTCATACTCAACAACCACTACAGCTTTTCCATCTGGTCTAAAAAACGGAACTATATCATCCTTCCTTAGTTCATCTATAGTTTTTGTAATATTGTTTGCAATATTGCAGGCAAGGGGCATATAGTTTTCTGTTTCTGCTGTTGCATATCCTACAACTATACAGGTATCCCCTGCACCTTCAGATGGAACACCAAGAGCTATTTCAGGGCTCTGGTCACTTATGGTGGATATAACCCCTGCTGTATAACCATCAAACCCGTATTCGGGTTTCGTATAACCTATTTCAATTAAAGCAGCCCTCGCTATATTAGGAATATCCACATAGGCATCTGTTGATAGTTCACCAGACACATGGACAAGCCCTGTAGTTATAAGCACTTCAATAGAAGCTCTCGTATAAGGGTCTTTAATTAAAAGCTCATCCAGTATTGCATCTGATATAATATCTGCTGCTTTGTCAGGATGTCCCTGACATACCGATTCAGCACTTTTAATAACTTTCATTTTTTTCCTCAAAGACATTCGTCTTCTAATATTGCACCTTTATTGGCAGATGTTACATGTTTAGCGTATCTTCTGAGCCATCTACTCTTTATTTCTTTTTGTTTTGGCTTAAATTCCTTCATCCTTCTTTCAAATTCTTCTTCAGAAATTAAAAGCTCTAATTTTCTATTTGGAATATCAATTAAAATCTCATCTCCATCCTGAATTATTCCAATTGCTCCTCCTGCCGCAGCTTCCGGAGAGATATGTCCTATACATGCCCCTCTCGTAGCTCCTGAAAATCTTCCATCTGTGATGAGGGACACTTTATCTCCAAGCCCCATACCCATTATTGCTGAAGTTGGGGAGAGCATTTCTCTCATTCCGGGGCTACCTTTTGGACCTTCGTATCTGATTACAACAACATTTCCTTCTTTTACTTTTCCACCGAATATTCCTGATATAGCTTCTTCTTCGCTATCAAAACATACTGCTGTTCCTTTAAAGACCTGCATTGATGGGTCTACAGCAGCAGCTTTTACAACACTTCCATCTGGAGCTATATTCCCAAATAGTATAGCCAGTCCACCTGTTTCGCTGTAAGGGTTTGTTATTGGTCTTATTACATTTGGGTCTTTAATTTCTGCGTCTTCAATAACTTCCCCAAGTGTTTTCAGGCTTACTGTTGGTCTATCAAGGTGTAGTAATCCTTTTTTAGATAGTTCTTTTAAAATAGCTGATATACCACCTGCCCTATCTAAATCTTCCATATGATACTGGCTTGCAGGTGCAAGTTTACACAGTGTTGGTGTTCTTCTTGATATTTCATCTATTTTTTCCAGTGGAAACTCAATTCCTGCCTCATAAGCTATCGCAAGAAGGTGTAGAACTGTATTTGAAGAACCTCCCATTGCAATATCAAGGGTAAATGCGTTTTCTATAGTCTGCTCGTTAACTATGTCCCTGAATTTAAGGTCTGCTTTAACTAATTCAAGAATTTGTTTTCCTGCCTGTCTGGCAAGTTCCTGTCTTCTTGGGTCAATTGCCAGGATTGAACCGTTTCCGGGAAGAGCAATTCCCAGAGCTTCTGCCAGACAGTTCATAGAGTTTGCCGTAAACATACCTGAGCAGGAACCACAGGAAGGACATGCATTTTCTTCTATTACTTTAAGTTCTGCTTCTGTCATCTGTCCCTGAGCTACGGCACCAACAGCTTCAAAAGCAGTTGCAAGGTCTATTGGCCTACCATCTGGTAGATGGCCTGCTGCCATAGGACCACCGCTAACGAATATCACCGGAATGTTCAATCTGGCAGCTGCCATCATCATTCCAGGGACAATCTTATCGCAGTTTGGAATACATACCAGTGCATCAAGTTTGTGGGCTTCAACAACGGTTTCTATTGCGTCAGCTATAATTTCTCTACTTGGCAGGGAATAATGCATTCCTGAGTGTCCCATTGCGATACCATCATCAACACCAATCACATTAAATTCAAATGGGACACCACCGGCTTCTCTTATTGCATCTTTAACAATCTGGGCAAATTCTCTCAGATGAACATGCCCGGGAATAATATCTATATAGGAGTTGGCAACTCCAATAAAAGGCTTATTGAAATCTTTATCTGTGAGACCACAGGCTCTTAATAAACTTCTGTGTGGTGCTCTTTCAAAGCCTTTTTTTACGATATCACTTCTCATTCTTTACCTCTATTTATTTTTTTCTAAAAATTCTCTTATTCTTTGCTCCATAAGGTCTTTTAGATAAAGTTTTCTTCTTTTAAGTCTTTCTTCTTCTGCTTCTAATTCAGGGTCAGGGGGATAATGTTTTTCTAATTTATGAACTTTCCATTTTAACTCTTCTCTTTCTTCATGCCATTTTCTAAATTCTTCATCAGTTTCAAGTAAGATTTTGATAGCTTCTTCTCTTGTCATCATTATCCTCCTTTATTTTGACAATAGTTTTTCATTATGTATTTTTCTTTTAAGAACTCTTTCCCCGCATGCCATATAATAGCTCCTTTAAGGGCAAACTCTAAAAAATCCAGATTAACCCTCTGGAAATCAACTAAATCTATAATCCGTGCTGTGTCAACCCAGTAATTTAGATTT
>JALWLQ010000064.1 GCA_027084095.1 Persephonella sp. | reverse complement strand
CGGAATATCAGGTGTTGAATGGGATGCTGTGGAATTTCCATCCCAGTTCCTTGAACAATTTGCCTACGAACCATCTGTATTAAAAACATTTGCATTTCATTATAAAACAGGAGAACCTATCCCAGAAGATATGATAAACAGGCTAAAAAATGCCAGGAACTTTTTATCTGCAATGGCAATGGTTCGTCAGCTTGAGTTTGCAATATTTGATATGCTCATACATATGGACAGATATACCGCAAAAGATGTTCAGGAAATACTTAACAAAGTCAGGGAAGAGGTATCAGTCATAAAACCACCAGAATACAACAAATTCCAGTGGAGCTTTAGCCATATATTTGCCGGTGGATATGCAGCCGGTTATTACAGCTACAAATGGGCAGAAGTTTTATCTGCTGATGCCTACTTTATGTTTGTAGATAACGGAATATACAATGATGATGTGGCAGAAAGTTTTTATGAAGAAATTCTAACTAAGGGTGGTAGCAGACCTGCAATGGAACTGTTTAAAAACTTTGCAGGCAGAGAACCTGACACAGATGCACTGCTGAAACTAAGCGGAATAAAATACAGCTAAGGAGGTAGAAATGGTAGTAGTATTCACAAAATTCCCAATTAATCCAGAATACAGGGAACAGTTTAAGGAATATGCCCTTGAAAGATTTGGAGAAAAGGGATTGACAGAGCAGGAAGGATTTATAAAGATGAACCTTCTTGAGCCTGTTAACTTTCCACCTAATAACCAGAATAACACATTTATTATTGCAACTTACTGGGAAAATATGGAAGCGTTAAAGAAATATACAGAAAGTGAGGCATTCAGAAAAGCCCATGAAAATCCTCCACCAAGGGAGTGGTTTGCAGGACATCCGGTTATTGAGGTTTACAATACAATAAAAGAAGTATAAGGGTGAAAAATGAACTATATAGAGGCTACTTATCTGCTCACTTCTAAAGAAAAAATTCAGCCTCAGCAGGAAGTAGATAAAATTATTGATTTTCTTTCTCTTTCCAGAACACCTCTCCCTGTAAAGCTTGGAGAGGTTGAGGATTTTTATGATACCGACCTGAAAGTTTATAAAGTTTTGTTCAAAGTTCAGTTTCCTGTTTCCCTGTTTAGACATGATTTATACTCAATTTTATCCCTTACTTATGGTGAGATGATTTTACCTTACCGTATAAAACTGATTGATATAGATTTTCCACCTGCATTTCTTGACCATTTTAAAGGTGCAAATTATGGAATAAAGGGTATACAGGACTACTTAGAAATTCATCACAGACCTCTGTTAATATCAACAATTCGCCCAGCTGTAGGATTAAAAAAGGAAGAAATAGGAGAGATATTTGAAAGCCTTATTGATGGTGGAATAGATATTGTCAGAGAAGATGAGCTATTTTTTAATGAAGGATTTGCACCATTTGAGAGCAGAATTGATTATCTTTCACAGCTAAAAGCCAAACTACAGGAAAAACACTCAAGGAAAATAGTATATGCCCCATTTCTATCTGGAAATTTAGAAGAAATAGAAAATAAAATAAACTTTGCCGTTCAAAAGCATATACGAATATTTGTTTTAAATCTTTTTCCACTGGGGTTTGAAACAGTAAGGTATTTATCAGAAAAATTTGAAGTTGGATTTATACTTAATCTATCTTATCCATCATTCTTTTTTGAAAATGATGATTTTGGTATTCAACCAGACTTACTCTTTGGAAAATTAACCAGACTTTCTGGGGGAGATATGGTCTTAATACCTTCTCCTTACAGATACAAAAATATTCCCCATTTTAAATCTGTTGAAATTGCCGAAAGTCTCAGAGAAGATTTTGAAAATATACGACCTGTTTATCCTGTATTATATGGAGACATCTATCCACACGACCTGTATAAAATCTTTGAAGACTTTGGAAATCTTGTTGCAATTGATATTGGAAATAACTATCAAAAGCACAAAGCAGGAATTACAGCAGGAGCAAAAGCCTATTTTGATACTTTAAACTGTGTAGTAAATAGTATCTCCTTGGAAGAATGTAAATCACTGAGTAAAGAATTGAAAGAGTTCAAATAAAATGTCAGCTATATTTTTCTCCGATTTTGATGGGACAATAACAGAACAGGATGTTATTGATGCTATAATGGCTGAATTTGCCCCTCCTGAATACAAAAAAATCCAAGAAAATCTATTATCTGGGAAAATAGATATAGATATTGGAATTCGTCAGATGTTCCAGCTTATACCTTCTGATAAAAAGGAAGAAATAGTTCACTGGGTTAAGGAAAATATAAAGCTCAGAGAAGGATTTTCGGAGTTTTTAGAGTTTTTGAACCGAAAAAATATCCCTTTTGTCGTTCTAAGTGGAGGAGTAGATTTATATATCTATCCATTACTTGAAAACCATTTAAGCAGAATAAGCCAGATATACTGTAATAAAATCTCCTTCAAAAAAGAAAAAATGGATGTTAGATTTATATACAGATGTGGGGAGAAATGCCAACGAAACTGTGGTATTTGCAAACCATACATAATGAAGAATTACTACGGAAACTATAGTTTGAAATTATATGCAGGAGATGGAATTACAGACCTTGACGCATGTCAATATAGTGATATAATTTTTTCAACAGGGCAGCTAAAATCAATGCTAAAAGAGAATAGGATAAAAGATAAAAAAGTTTTTAGCTTCAATAAATTCTCCGAAATAATAGAAAAATCAATATTTTAAGGAGAGGGGTTCCAGCAGGAAAAAGCTGTGAAAAATTTGTGAAATGATGTAAAATATCTTTTCAAATATTTTAGGAGGTAATCTCATGGGAGAAAACACGGCCGTTAAATGGATTTTGTTCTTCTTCTTCCCGGCACTGTTCATTTACGGCCTGTTGCATGTTTATTCATCAAAACCGGCACAGGCTAAAAAAACCAAAGATTTAACTGCGCAGGAAGAAGCAGGAAGAAAAGTCTATAACAAGTTCTGTGTTGGATGTCATGGCGTTAACGGAGATGGTAATACCCAGGCGGCGAAATTCTTCAAAGACAAACCCCCTAACTTCCACACTGCAGTTTTCAGATGGAAGTCTACACCTGAAGGATGTTTACCTACAGATGAAGATTTACTCCATGTTCTGAACTGGGGTCTTCCACAAACTCCAATGCCATCATTCAAACTTGTTCCTGAAGTTCAAAAAAGAGCTGTTATTGCCTACATCAAAACTTTTGCAAGAGACAAATGGGAAAAAGGGCAACCTGACCCAGAAAAATGTCAATCAGTTTACAAAGAAATCAAAAGACCTGCTGACTTTGGTTCTCCTGAGTTAATCCAGAGAGGAAAAGAGCTTTACGCTCAAAACTGCACAGCATGTCACGGTGAGCAAGGAGCAGGAGATGGTCCTGTAGCAACAACATTGCCAGTCCCTCCAACAGACCTTACATATCCAGTTAGAGCAGCTGGTCCAAAACCAGAAGATACATTTAGAGTTCTTACAGTGGGTCTTGAAGGTTCTCCAATGCCAGCATTCGGACATCTTTCAGAAAGAGATAGATGGGCACTTGTTTCTTACATTGCTTATCTAATGAACAAAGGTAAATAAGGAGGGTAAGAAATGGCAGCTAATAATACACAAGAACTTCAAAACCTTGTCAACTATGGGCTTGTAAAAGCTCATGTGGCAATGGGATTGGTTTTCTTTATTATCGTAGGAATAATGGGATTTTTATACTCTCTCCAGCTTGATGGAATTTATCCATTTCCAGGAATAGAATTCCTTTCCCCTGGAAGAATTAGAATGATACACACAGCTGGTGCTGCTTACGGATTTCTTGTTAATATGTTTACAGGATTAATTTACTGGGCAATTCCAAGATTTACAGGTTATAGAGTTTTAAGTGATGCTCTTGGATGGTTTATGTTTATTGCACTTCAAGCAGCTGTTCTTATAACTGTTGTAGCTATACTTTTCCTTGGAATGGCTGACAACGTTGAGTGGGGAGAAACTCCTTGGTGGTTAGACCCAATAATTGTATTCTGGCTCTTACTTGCATTAATGCAGTTTGGTGCTCCACTTTATAAAGCCTCACAAAGAGGTCCACTTTACGTTTCTGGATGGTATATGGCAGCAATGTTAGTATGGACACCACTTGTTGTGTTCATGGGTAACTTAATTCCAAGGTTCTGGGCTGTAGGTTCTGGAGCAGGTGCTGTTCAATCAACATTTATTCACGACCTTGTTGGACTTTATGTTACACCAGTTGCATGGGGATTAATGTATTACTTCGTTCCTGTTATTATGAAAAAACCAATGTGGTCTCACGGATTATCACTTCTTGGTTTCTGGGGGCTTGCATTCTTCTATCCAATGAACGGTGTTCACCACTTCCTGTGGTCACCAATACCAATGTTTGCACAATATTCTGCAGTATTTGCAACAGTTGCAGTTGAGTTCGCTGTTACATCTGTTCTGATTAACTTTATGATGACACTTAGAGGTTCTGCAGAACAGCTCAAATACAATGTTCCATTAAGATATATGTATACAGGAGCTATCTTCTACTGGATTACTTGCTTCCAGTGTGCATTCCACGTAACACTCACATTCCAGAAAGTAATCCACTTTACAGACTGGGTAACAGGACACGCTCACCTAATCATGTTCGGAACATTCGGTCTATGGGTTCTTGGAATGGCTGAGTATGTATGGCCAAGATTATTTGGAAAAGAAACAATGTATTCCAAAGGTCTCTCTGAAGGTGCTTACTGGCTCCTTATGATTGGAGTTCTGGCAATGTTCTTTGACCTTACAGCTGGTGGTCTTGTTCAAGGATTTGACTGGATTGGACTTAACCCATGGATTGACTCTGTAAACTTCTCTAAGCCATTCTGGTACTTCAGGTCTATCGCTGGAATAATGATGCTCACAGGACTGTTCATGTATGCTCTGAACTTCTATAAAACTGCTACAGCTAAAGCTGGTCTCACAGCAGAGCTCAGAGAAGTATAAGGAGGTAAAGTATAATGGGTAAGATGGAACGTTTTTCATTTGTAGCGTTAGTAGCAGGAATTATATTCTTCCTGTTTGCTGACTTTATATCTTGGGCTCTGCCTATGTTTGTTCTCAAAGATATTCCTAAAAAGTCAGTTGAAGACCTGGCAGCTGAAGCAATAGCAAATAACACAACAGCATGGTCAGATTTCAATAAACTTGCAAGATATTATCCTGAGACATTCAAGAAACTGTGTGAATATACAGAAGCTTTCAGTGGTGCAACTGAAGTAATTAAAGACTGTAAACCAAACGGTAAAACCCTTGCCAAAGCTCTCAGAATAGGACACAGATGGTATGTGGCTGAAGGTTGCTGGAACTGTCACTCTCAGATGGTAAGACCTGTATCTAACGAAACTCTTAGATTTGGTATTCCAGGTGTATCTAACACAGTATCTTATCCATCTGAATACAACAACGAGCTTCAGGCTCCAGTTCTCTGGGGAACTAAAAGGGTGGGACCAGACCTGATTAGAGAAGCTGCTGTTCACAATGTAGGATGGCAGGTAGCTCACCTTTATGACCCACAAAGTACTTCCCCAGGAACAAATATGCCTGGATATCCATGGTTCTTTGAAAAAGATAAGAATGGAAATATTATTCCTAATGTAAGAGGTTTTGCTCTTCTTACCTATATAATGTGGCTTGGAAGCTGGGAAGTAAAACCTCCTAAGGATTTTAGAATTGAAACTGCTGAAAAATAAGGGGCAGTTGCCCCTTTTTTCTCCATTATGGAGAATGGAGGTCGAAAAATGAGAATTAGTCAAAAGACAGTAGCACTTTTAATACTCTTTATTTTCTTATTTGTTGTTGGAACCATTATTGCTACAAGAACAGTAGCTTATCTTGAAGCAGGGATGTCAGGTTCAGAACTAAAGGGCTTCCTTGTAGAAGTTATTGCCTATATTGTAGCTTTAACTGGATGGTTGGCTCTTTTTATTTATTCTTACATGAAAGGGGATTTTAAGGATATAGAAGGGCCTAAATATGAAATATTAGATTTAGAAGAAAAAATAGTAAAAGCAGAAAAAGAAGGAGGTAAATACTGATGGCATCACATTTAGAGAACACAAAGGCTGTAGATAAAATTACATATATGACAGATGCAGTTCCAACATGGTGGATGCTTTTCTGGATAGGCTATATTCTATTTACAGTTGCTTACATTGTTTTTGACTGGATACCTGATTTCCTTGGCTGGCTTGATGTTATAGGAAAAGGACCAGAAGCTGCTGATAAGTATATCTGGCTCAGGGAATTAATGAGAGAGTAATTATAATCATACCAGATATCTCTTCTATATAGTTTAAAAAGGGGCTTAAAAGCCCCTTTTTTTATTTGCAATCAGATTGAATATAAAATTAGAACTTGGATTTATAAATTTACAATTTAAAACAATAGCCAACTTGCTTTTAAAAAAGCTATACTGCTATTTAAAATAAAAATTTATTAAAAAAGTTGACAAATTAATATAAAAGATTTATATTAATAAACACCTCCCCCCTCCCTCCCCCAAAATTCTGAGGCTCTGCAACGGAGCCTCCTTTTTTATGGTATTATTTTTAAAAAACTGAGGATTAAGATGTTTCCGATAAAGGACAACATTCCTACCCGTTCTTTTCCTCTTATTACAGTATTGCTTATTATTGTTAACAGCGTAATCTTCTTGTATGAAGTTTCTTTGTCACCTCAAGAGTTTAAACTTTTTATCCATACATATGGGTTTTTACCTATAGATATTATTCATTTAAGGTTTGACAAGATTTTTACATCTATGTTCTTACATGGGAGTTTTGCTCATCTGTTTGGAAATATGCTTTTTTTATGGATATTTGGTAATAATGTTGAAGATGCTCTGGGTAAAATCAAATTTATAATATTTTATCTTTTGTCTGGAATAGGAGCTGCTTTAACACAATCTATTGTGAGCCTGGCTGCAGGAAATTTCTTTATTCCTATGATTGGAGCTTCTGGTGCTATAAGTGGAGTTCTTGCTGCATATATAAAACTATATCCTGAAGCAAAGGTTTTAACAGTAATTCCTCCCTTTATATTCTTTGTTTTTGTGCTACCTGCATGGTTCTTCATTGGATACTGGTTTTTTATTCAGGTTCTTTTTGCCCTTGTAACTCCTCCAAATATGGGTGGAGTTGCATGGTATGCCCATATAGGAGGCTTTATTACAGGCTGGTTCTTAATAGATATTATGTATAGACCATCTAAAAGCAAAATTGTTCATTATTCTACTTTACGATAAGAGGTTTACTTTTGTTACCGGCATGGTCTACAGCTATTATTTTAACTATGTCTCCTTCCTTATAATCTTTTAGAATATATGAATAGGTATTTACAGGTTTAGGTGTAATCTGTCTATCGTTTATATAAATAATATAACCTTTCACATCTTTAGATGGGCTGTCTGACCATATTAAATAAAATATTCCATTTTGCTTTATTATTCTGGGTTGCTTTGGAGGTAAAGGAGGAAAGATATCCCTGTATTTTATACATTTAATATCTGAAGGTGCACTTTCTACTCCGGATTTATTTTCTGTAGTTAGATAATAACAGTATTTACGGTTGTTTATAACATTTTTATCCAGATATTCAGTTTTATTCTTCACAACTGTATAGGGCTTTGGATAATAAATAGGCTTGTTAATTTTATATATATCTACAGTATAGGGTTTTTCCCAGGTTATTCTTATACCCTCTTCTGTTATGTGTAATTCGTAGGTGGGAAATTTTAAAGGATAATTAAAGGTGGGTATATAACAGAAATATTTAGAAAATTTACTTTCATTTTTTGCTGTTATAACTTTAAATCTAAAACAGTACTCATTTTCTTTTGAAAATTTATACCTAAACCAGTATAAGTTTCCATATTTTTCAATTTTTTTAATAATTCTGTGGTCAAAGGAGTATATTTCAAATCTAAAATTCTCTTTCATAGACCTTCCATCAGCATACTTAGGAATATAGTTCCAGTAAACTACAAGCTGTTGGTCTTGTTGTTTTATATATGCCTTTTTTACAGTTTCAGGAGCATCTGTAAAAGGAAGATAAGGTCCCCCTTTTACTCCACAACCAGCGATAAATGCTATAGATAAAATGCTAAATATCTTTTTCAATGAGAAAATCCCTCAGAGAAAGAAGTTTTTTTATCATATCTAGAAAATCCTTTAAAGGCACCTGATTTGGAGCATCTGACAGGGCTTTGTCAGGGTTTGGATGTGTTTCAAAAAATAGTCCATCAACCCCAACAGAAACTGCTGCTTTTGCCAGCGGATAAACAAATTCCCTCTGTCCTCCTGAAGCTGTCCCTTGACCACCTGGAAGCTGAACGCTATGTGTAGCATCAAATATAACAGGTGCAAATTGCCTCATAATAGGCAGGCTTCTATAATCAACCACAAGATTGTTATATCCAAAAGAAACTCCCCTTTCTGTTAGATAAAATTTTTTTGCTCCACCAAATTTTAGCTTTTCAACAATATTTTTTGTATCCCATGGGGCTAAAAATTGTCCTTTTTTAACATTTATTTCCTTGCCAGTTTTGGCAGCGGCAA
Organism: Persephonella sp.; assembly: GCA_027084095.1. Taxonomy (GTDB): domain Bacteria; phylum Aquificota; class Aquificia; order Aquificales; family Hydrogenothermaceae; genus Persephonella_A. Next base: position 11,465 of record JALWLQ010000064.1, on the reverse strand, counting down.
GTAGCAGGTCTGTCTGTCTACATAAAAATGCAGGTATTTGCAGTATATCAACTACTTCCGCAACTATATCTGCCTGATTACTTTCATGAATATCTGTTAACACCGGAAGTCCAAATTCTTTTTTTACACTTTCCAGAACTTTAAGGCCATACTCCATTCCTTTTCCACGGAATGAATGGACACTTGAACGATTAGCTTTATCAAAAGAGGATTTAAAAACAAATCTAATATCAGGATATTCTTCCTGCAAGTTTTTTAAAACCTCAGCCACCTGAAAACATATCTCCTGATTTTCTATAACACAGGGTCCTGCTATAAGAGTAAACTTATCCATACCTATATCACCTGTTAAATTTTATATTAAAATAATTTTATATTAAAATTAAAGTAAAAATAACTATATAAACCCTGTAGGGAGAATAAATTGAATATAACAGATTTTTTCCTTAAATTAGCTCTAATAGGAGAAACTCCTGTCCTCTATCTTTTAATCCTTATGAGTGTAGTTGGTGTTGCTGTTGTAATTGAAAGACTTATAGTCATTCCCCGAATAGAAAAAAATATGATGGATTATGACCCAATTTCTCTTAAGCTTTCCCTTGAAAAAAGATTGGGCATTCTGGCTACATTTGGTAATAATGCTCCTTTTATAGGTCTGTTTGGGACTGTTCTTGGTATTATTCAGGCCTTTCATGACCTTGGACGTGCTTCTGAATTTGGGGTAAGAGTTGTTATGGAAGGAATATCTGAAGCTCTTGTGGCAACAGCAATGGGTTTGTTTGTAGCTATACCTTCTGTTATCGCTTATAACTACTTTGTGAGAAAAATAAAAAAGATATTACTTTTATATGAATATAAAAAGAATTTACCTGTTGAGCTGGAGGAGTAATGAAGCTAATAGACGATGATGACAAAGAGATAGCTGAAATAAATATGACCCCTTTTGTAGATATTATATTAGTTGTCTTAATTATTTTTCTGGCAACAGCAACATTTATAGTGGAAGGTAAAATCCCACTCAATCTTCCCCAGGCAAAAACATCAGAAGCTAAAGAACCTACAGAAAAGAAAATTGTTATCACAATAAAGAAAGATGGAACACTCTACCTAAATGATAAACCAATAGAACTATCTAAATTAAAAGAAAAACTTTTGGATTTAACCAAAGAAAAGAAGCCTGTTATTGTTCTTAGAGCCGATAAAGATACTCCATTTCAAAAAATTGTATCTGTTATTGATACATGTCGGGAGTTAGGCCTTGAAAAATATACTATAGAAACATCAAAATTAAATTGAAAAATTTCAATGACACAAAAATTTTACTAATAGGGCTCATTCTTTCCCTTACTTTTCACGGTTTAGTATTTCTTGGTCTTGCTAATATAAAATCCCCTGAAAAACCAACGAAAAAAAAGAAAATCGTTTATATAAACATTGTAAAACCTGAGAAAAAGAAAAATGCTGCTCCTAAACCCAAGAAAAAAGTTCCTGTAGGAGAGGCAAAGAAAAAAATAATTAATCCAGTGCAGAAATCCTCTCCCAAACCTAAGCCGAAACCAAAGCCTAAACCGAAGCCTAAGCCTAAACCGAAACCCAAACCAAAGCCCAAACCAAAGCCAAAACCTGTAGAAAAACCCAAACCTAAACCCAAGCCTAAGCCTGTTGAAAAGCCAAAACCAGAACCTATTAAAGAAGAAACTACACAGCCTGTTCAAGAGATTGCCAAATCTACATCCTCCAACAATGAAGAAAATAAGACGCCTCCAAATGCAAACTTTAATCTTTCTTCTCTTAAAGGGAAAGAATTAATTTACCAACATGGTGAAGACATAAATAAAGAGAAGAAAAAAACAGATGAAGACATACTGGCATATATTCGGGCTTTAGAGGAATATTTGAATGACCTTGCCCGAAGAAAAGATTTGTATCCTCCTATGGCTAAAAGACTTAGGATAGAAGGTTCTTTGGTAATAAGATTTACTATAAAAGCTGATGGTTCTGTAGATGAAAACTCAATAGAAATTGTAGAAAGTAGTAATTATAGTGTCCTTGATAAAGGAGCTATCAGATTAGTTAAGAAATATGTTCCCCTCTTTGCCAAGAAATATGGTAAAAAACCTCCAAAAGGAGATTTAACTATAGAATTACCTGTAACCTTTGAAATAATAGGATGGTAAAGATGAAAAAAGTTCAGATTTTTACTGACGGTTCTTCTCTGGGAAATCCAGGAGCAGGCGGATGGTGTGCATTCTTAAGATATAACCAGCATGAAAAGATATTAAAAGGAGGCAAAGCAGAAACCACCAATAATGAGATGGAAATAAAAGCTGTTTTAGAAGGACTTAAAGCTCTTAAAGAACCCTGTGAAGTAGATTTATATTCAGACTCCCAGTATGTAATCAAAGCCATATCCGAATGGATTTATAACTGGCAAAAAAATAACTGGAAAAATGCTTCCAGAAAAGAAATAGCCCATAAGGATATGTGGATAGAGATTTATAATCTTTTACAAAAGCACAAAGTCAATCCTATCTGGGTTAAAGCACACGCAGGACATAGAGAAAATGAGCTCTGCGACAAAATAGCAAAAGAAGAAGCCAGAAAATTTTTAAAATAAGTTATACTAATATAAAATTAATAGTGAGTTTCAGCGGGGAGGGACTATGGAAATCATAATTGAATCAAAAAGATTTAATGTCTGGGATGAAGAAACCACCGACGGTACATTAGGTAAAAGTGTTGCCAACTGGTTAATGATAGGATTATCCAGGAAAGGATTTCCTATAAAGTTAGAAAAAAAGGAATTTTCATGGCAATTATATATTCCCAAAAATGAAATCATACTTTATATCAAAATTTACAGTCTATGGAAAGATACATATGAGATAGGAGAAAGCATGCTGGCATGGAAAATCCTTACAGGATATAAACTAATTAACAAAAGTACAATACTATCTTTTTTCAAACGTCTAAATCCAGAAAGGGAACTTCATAAACTCAACTGGGCAATTAAAGAATTTATATCTTCTGAACCTGAAATAAAAATTCTCAATATGAAAGAAGACCTAATTGAATACTGAATATTGCTTTATTTCAAAAGTGATTTATGTTAAATTCCTGTTAAATCCATTTAACAGGACAGCAGATGGCAAAAAAGAAAACTATTTATGTATGTAATGAATGTGGAGCAACATTTCCCACATGGTCAGGAAGATGTTCAGTATGTGGCAGCTGGAACAGCCTTGTTGAAGAAAAAAAGAGTTCCAATAAATCATTTAGACCTGAAAAGAAAGAATATTCCAGGCCAGTCCCTATTACAAAAGCAAAAATTGAGGAAAAATATGAAAGGATTTCAACAGGTATAAAGACCCTTGACAAAGCCCTTGGAGGTGGTATTGTCAAAGGGCAGGTTATTCTTATATCAGGTGAGCCGGGAATAGGAAAATCAACTCTTTTACTCCAGATATCCTCTAATATGGCAGATAATTCAAAGGTTCTTTATGTTACAGGAGAAGAATCTGCCCATCAGGTTTATCTGCGGGGGGAAAGAATTCAGGCATTAAAAGAAAATCTGATTATCCTGTCTGAAAATATCCTTGAAAACATTATAGATACCATAGAAACTGAAAAACCAGATTTTGTTATTGTAGATTCTGTTCAAACAATATACTCCACACAGCTGGAATCTATAGCAGGCTCAGTATCACAGGTAAGGGAAGTCAGCGGAAGACTTACAGAGATTGCTAAACAAAAAAGCATTCCTATTGTCTTGGTAGGTCAGGTAACCAAAGAAGGAAGTATAGCAGGCCCTAAAGTCTTAGAGCATATAGTTGATACTGTTGCACAGTTTGAAGGAGAAAGGGGACACGCCTACAGAGTTCTGAAAATCATAAAAAACAGATTTGGAGCTGCAGGAGAGCTATCTGTATTTTCAATGGAAGAAAAAGGCCTAAAGGAAGTTGCAGACCCATCCTCATTTTTCCTTGCCGAAAGACCTCAGGGCAAGCCGGGAAGTGTTATATTTCCATTTACAGAAGGCTCAAAGCCTGTTTTAGTTGAAATTCAGGCACTTGTTTCAAAAACAGTTTATGCTGTTCCCCAGCGAAAAACACAGGGATTTGATATAAACAGGCTCTCTATAATAACAGCAATTCTTGAAAAAGAGCTGGGGATATTCCTCAAAGACAGGGATATATTTGTAAACATTGTAGGAGGAATAGACATAAAAGAACCAGCTGCAGATTTACCTGTAGCCCTTGCTATAATATCATCCCTGAGGAATACACCTGTTCCTGAAAATCTTGTGGCTTTTGGAGAATTAGGATTGACCGGAGAGGTAAGGTCTGTTTACTACACAGAGCACAGGATTAAAGAGGCAGAAAAATTTGGTTTCACAAAAATAGTGGTTCCTGCAAATATAGATATGAACAATAAAAATCTGATAAAAGTAAAAAATATACAGCAGGCAGTTGAGGCATTAAAATGAATGAGCAACTAAAAAAACATCTCAAAATCTTGCAGGAACTTGGATACGAATATATATACACGGAGAGTGAAATGAAAAATAGTATTAAAGAAAAAATAAAAGAGCTTGAAAAGATAAATAAGGAAATACAGGAATGTAGAAAATGCGACTTATACCAGAGCAGAACACAGGCAGTTTTAGGTGAAGGAAATCCAGAAGCAAAATTAATGTTTATAGGAGAAGCTCCAGGAGGGGACGAAGATAAGCAGGGAAGGCCTTTTGTTGGGAGAGCAGGAAAACTACTAACAAGGCTAATAGAAGCCACAGGTCATAAAAGGGAAGAATTCTATATAACAAATATCTGTAAATGCAGACCACCAAACAACAGAACCCCTACTCCATGGGAAATGGAAGCTTGTTTTCCATACCTTGAAAGGCAGCTTCAGATTATTAATCCAAAAGTTTTATGTTTACTTGGGGCTACTGCAGCAAGGGCATTTCTTGGAAGGCAAGTCGCAATAACAAAAGAAAGGGGTTCGGTAATAAACTGGAATGGGAAACTCCTCTATCTAACCTATCACCCTGCCTATGTTCTCAGAAATCCCAATGCCGAAATAACATTATTTGAGGATATTAAAAAGGCAATTGAACTTGCATATACAGATTGAAAATTCTTCAGGCTTACACTATTATTAAAATTAAAATTTGGTATAAAAATTGTATAAGGAGATATCTGTGGGGAGACTTGCCTTAGCCCTTGATGTTCCTGAGATACAGGAAGCCCTGAAAATATTAGAAGACATAAAAGGCTATAACATCATAATAAAAGTAGGATACCAGCTATTTATAAAAGAAGGTAAACCCCTAATCCAGAAAATAAAGGATATGGGATTTGAAATATTTTTAGACCTGAAACTACATGATATTCCTAATACAGTGTTTAATGGTGTGAAATCTGCCATTTCATTAAATGTTGATTATCTCACAGTCCATACCCTTGGTGGAGAAGAGATGCTAAAGGCTGCGGCTGAAGCAAAACAGGGTTCAAATCTAAAACTTCTTGGAGTAACTATTCTCACCAGCCATTCTGAAGAATATATCAACTATATAGGCTCAAAATATACACTTGAAGAGCTGGCTCTTAAACTGGCAAAAACTGCAGTGGATACAGGAATAGATGGTATTGTCTCATCTCCATTTGAAGTAAAAAAACTTAAAGAAGAGATAGGAAATTTTATAGCTGTAACCCCGGGAATAAGACTTACAACCTCTAAAACAGATGACCAGACCAGAATAGCAACCCCTGAATTTGCAATATCTCAGGGGGCAGATATACTGGTTGTTGGCAGACCAATCCTAAAGGCTGAAAACAGAAAAAAAGCTATAGAAGAAATCTTAAATAGAATAAATAATGCTTAAAACAACCATACAGGTAAAGCTTCAAAATAGGTTAGTTTTAACAGTAAGCCTGAAGCAACAGCTTGCTTTATTAGTTTTACCTAAGTTGGAGCTTCAGGAGACTATTAGACAGGAGCTTGAAGAAAATCCATTTCTTGAAGAAATACAGGTATTAGAGCCTGAATATGAGCCAATAAAAGATTTATCAAAATATTATGATGAAGACGAAGAAAGAAGACTATCTAACAGATTAGTCCATAAACCTGACCTTCTTGAACTCCTTGAATTTCAGATTGAGCTTGAATTTGAAGGGGAAAAGAAAGAAATAGCAAAAGAAATAGCAGGAAATCTCAATGAAAAAGGTCTTTTAGATATACCAGTTGAAGAAATTGCAAGCAAACTCAACCTTCCGGTTTCCCTTGTTGAAGAAACCAGACAGGAATTTATGAAACTTGAACCTACAGGTATAGGCGCTACCGATATCAAAGAGAGCCTTTGGGCTCAATACTCTGAGACATTTGGAAATGACCAACTGGCGAAGGAAATTATCTATCAGCATTTTGAAGAAATCCCTTATCCTGAAAAACTTAAGCAAAAATACCCAGAAGACCAGATAGATTATATACTCTCCAATATAAAAACATTAAAGCCCTATCCCACTTATTCCTTCTCTGAAGAAATAACAACTTATATTGAACCTGATATCTATGTATACGATAATGGAGACAGTTTTGAAATACAGATTAATGAAAAAGGTATACCTAAACTAAAACTTACCACAGACTATAAAAAACTTATATCAGACAAAACTCTACCTGAGGAAACCAGAAAGTTCCTTGATGAAAAACTGCAAAGGGCAGTAGGAATAATAAAAGGAATAGAACAAAGAAGAGAAAATCTCAAAAAAATAGCAGAATTCCTTGTAAATTATCAGGCAGATTTTGTAAGAAAAGGGAAGGAGTATCTGAAACCTCTTATTTTAAAAGATGTTGCCAATGAAGTAGGCCTTCACGAATCTACAGTTAGCAGAATAGTGTCCGGTAAATATGCACAACTTCCTTCAGGGATAGTTCCATTAAAAGCATTTTTCTCAACAAAACTTTCATCTTCCAATGGCGATGTATCAGCAGAAAAAGTAAAATATTTGATTGCTGAGCTTATAGAAAAAGAGGATAAGAGGAAACCCCTCAGCGACCAGAAAATAGCAAATATTTTAAAAAGTCAGGGAATAAATGTCGCAAGAAGAACAGTAACAAAATATAGAGAACAGTTAAATATACCAGATTCAAGAACAAGGAGGATAGGAAGATGAAGGTAGAACATGTAGGAAAGAATATTGATGTTACTGAATTTATCAAAAGTTACACAGAGCACAAACTTGAAAGGCTAAAGCCCTACATTAAAGACATTGACGTTGCAGATGACTCTATTAATGTTAGGGTCACATATTCTTTTGAAAAACACAGACACAGGAACAGGGTTGATATAGATATCTATTTCAATACACCTGGTGGCGGTGTCATTCATGCCTGGGAAGAAAGTAATGACCTTTATTCAGCTATAGACTTTGTGATAGACGAAGTTGAAAGACAGCTTGTCCGACTTAAAAGCAGAAGAAAAGAGGAAGCAAGAAGACTTGCAAGGGCAGAAAAACTTAAACAACAAATGCCACAGGAAGAAAGCATAGAAAGACCTTTAATTGTTCAGGAACCAATGCCACTTGAAAAGCCCCTTACCGTTGAGGATGCTCTAATGGTTCTTGAGGAAACTGGAGCATTCTTCCTACCATTTAGAAATGCAGAAACAGGAGAGATTAATGTAATTTACAGAAAAAAAGCAGGAAACTACGGGGTTATAGTTCCTGGGACATAATTGACAAAAAGTCCTTAATATGTAATAATTTTTGACTTGTTAGACAATACTTCAGAAGAAAGAGGAGGATAATGAAAACATATCGCATTCGCAAAGAGGATGTTAAAAGAGATTGGTATGTAATTGATGCTACAGGAAAAAACCTTGGAAGACTTGCAACACTTATTGCAAATGTTTTAAGAGGAAAACACAAGCCGTACTTTCAGCCAGACGTTGATGTTGGAGATTTCGTTATAGTTCTTAATGCAGACAAAATTCAGGTTACAGGTAAAAAGCTCACAGATAAACTTTATCAGTACCACACCCACAGACCAGGTGGTCTTAGAGTAAGAACTCTCCAATGGATGCTTGAACATAAGCCTGAAGAGGTAATTAGGCTGGCTGTAGAAAGAATGCTTCCTAAAAACAAACTCCAGAAAAGATATATGAAAAGATTAAAAGTTTACACAGGAAACGAGCATAAACACCATGCTCAAAACCCAAAAAATCTTGAAGAGCTTACAGCTCTCTGGAAAAACTTTTAAAGGATGGAGGTATAAACCTTGGCTGAGATAGTAAAAATAGACCCAAAGGTTGCCAAATACGGAACAGGAAGAAGAAAAGAAGCTGTAGCAAGGGTATGGATTTTCCCAGGTGAAGGAAAGCTTTATGTTAAAAGCTCTTCTGGAAAAGAATGGGAAGGAAAAGAGTATTTTGAAAGGGATATCCTTATAGAAAAGATAAACAGACCTTTTGTTGTTACAGAAACACTTGGTAAATTTGATGTTTATGCAACTGTAAAAGGTAGCGGAAAGCCAGCACAGGCTGAAGCTGTAATGTATGGTATTGCAAAAGCACTTTTAGAATACAATCCAGAATTCAGACCATCCCTTAAATCTGCAGGACTTCTTACAAGGGATGCAAGGATTAAAGAAAGAAAGAAATACGCTCAAATGGGTGCAAGAGCCAAATACAGATGGTCTAAGCGTTAATATACTCTTTTATGGGGGATATACTCCCCCTTCTTATTTAAAATTATTTTTTTTACCGAATATATTTAATATAAAACTCGGAGTTTCAATTTATGAAAATTGCCGTTATTGGTGCCTCTGGATATACAGGTATAGAGCTCCTTAGAATTCTGCAACTTTATCCAGATATAGAAATAAATCAGGTTGTTTCCCGTCAATACGCAGATAAAAAACTCCAGGAAGTATTTCCCCATTTTTCATCATCAAAATTAAAAGACCTTATATTCTCTGAGGAAATAAACATTGAAGCCTCAGATTTTTATTTCTTATGTCTTCCACATGAACCATCTGTAGAGCTGGTAAAAAAACTTTTAGACAAAAATAAGAAAGTAATAGACCTGTCTGCTGCATACAGAATAAAAAATCCTGCAGCTTATCCTGAATATTACGGATTTGAGCATAAATATCCTGATATTCTTCTTAAAGCCGCTTATGGTTTACCTGAAGTATACAGAGAACAGATAAGAGAAGCAGATATTGTTGCAAATCCCGGCTGTTATCCTACAGCAACATTACTTGCATTATACCCTGCAGTAAAAGAAAAAGTAATCATAGAAAATAATGTTGTGGTAAATGCCCTTTCAGGTATATCAGGTGCAGGCAGAAGTTTAAAACAGCAATTCCATTACCCTGAAGCTTTTGGAAATGCTTATGCATATTCCCCGATAAAGCACAGGCACATACCTGAGATGGAAGATATTTTAAAAAATGTTTATGGAGAATTTATAACTGTAAGATTTACTCCACATATTTTGCCTGTTTCCAGAGGAATGATATCAACTGTTATCTATAAAACAAATCTTTCAAAACAACAGCTTATAGAACTATACAGACTTGAGTATAGATATGAACCGTTTATAAGATTTTGTGATACCCCACCCCAGATAAAAAATGTTATAGGCTCAAACTACTGCGATATTTATATTGACAAAGATGAAAGAACAGGACAGGCAGTTGTTATAACTGCAATTGATAATCTTGGAAAAGGGGCATCAACACAGGCAGTTCAAAATTTTAACCTTATGACAGGCAGAGATGAAGAATATATTTTGAAAAATCTGTCTGATACATCTATACTTTTTCCATAAAACACAGCTTTAAAGGTGAAAGTTGATTACAAAAAAGCGGGCAAAGGAAATAATACAAAAATTCCCTGAAAAATCTATTCTGATAGTTGGAGACCTGATTTTAGATAAGTATGTATGGGGTGAGGTTGAAAGAATTTCACCTGAAGCTCCTGTTCCTGTAGTTGAAGTAAAAAAAGAAACCTACAACCCCGGTGGAGCATCAAATGTTGCATGGAATATATCCACACTGGGAGCTTCCTCTTATATTTCAGGTGTTATTGGACAGGATGAAAATGGAAAACTCCTTGAAAGGCTCCTTTTAGAAAAAAATATAAAACCTGTAAATATCATTGATAAAAATAGACCCACAACAGAAAAAACCAGAATAATAGCCGTAAGCCAGCAATTACTCAGGATAGATAAAGAAAGCAAAGATAAACTTCCAGAAGATATATCCTCTAAACTTATAGAGAAAATCAGTCAGATAATAAACCAGATAGATGCTGTTATTGTTTCTGACTACGGAAAAGGGGTGATTACAAAGGAAATTATGGATTACCTCAAAAGCACAGGAAAGCCTGTATTTGTTGACCCTAAGCCTTCAAATTTTCATCTGTATAAAAATATTACCACAATGACACCTAACAGAAATGAGGCTTACCAGTGTGTAAAAGCTGAAAAGGATATTCCTGTTGAAGAAGTGGGAAAACAAATCCTAAAAGAACTTGATATAAAAGACCTTCTCATAACCCTTGGTGCAGAGGGAATGGCTTTATTTACAGAAGATAAAATTATAAAAATCCCCGCTAAAGCCAGAAAAGTTTTTGATGTTACAGGTGCTGGAGATACTGTTATTGCAGTTCTTGCACTGGCAAAGGTCAGCGGTGCCACATGGGAAGAGGCAGCATCACTGGCCAATTATGCTGCAAGTTATGTAGTTGGTGAGATTGGAACGGCAGCTGTTCCACCTGAAACTCTTCTTGAATTAATACCTGACTAAAAGTTATTATATTTGTAGCAAAAAAACTAACGGGGTGTTTGATGCTTATAAAATTCTTTATAAAACCAAGAAAAGGAGTTTTAGACCCACAGGGAAGAGCCGTTGCGGAAAACCTCAGAAGCCTTGGTTTTTCAGATGTAAAGGATGTTAAGGTAGGAAAATATATAGAGGTTTATGTCCAGCATTCTGATAAAGAAAAAGCAATAGAAGAAGCCAGAGAAATGGCCAAAAAAGCCCTTGTAAATGAAATTATAGAAGATTACGAATTTGAAGTGGTGGAGGACTGAGATTGAAATTTGGTGTTGCTGTTTATCCAGGTTCAAACTGTGATTATGATACATACAGGGTTATCCGAGATGTTCTTAAGGAAGAGGTTGATTTTATAGATTACAGACAGACTGATATAGAAGGCTATGACTGTATTATTCTCCCTGGTGGATTTTCTTTTGGGGATTATCTCAGACCCGGAACACTGGCAGCTCACACACCTTTAACTGCTGCCGTTAAAGAGTTTGCTGATAAAGGTGGACTTGTTATAGGAATATGTAATGGCTTTCAAATCTTAACAGAAGCACATCTGCTTCCTGGAGCTTTAATGCCAAATATACATGGAAAATTTGTGTGTAAACCACAATATCTCAGGGTTGAAAACA
>JALWLQ010000063.1 GCA_027084095.1 Persephonella sp. | reverse complement strand
ATGACACCGGAACATGGGAAACTCTTGTCTAAATTTGTAAACAGGGCGATACTAATGTTTGATGCTGATACTGCAGGAAAAAAAGCTGCCATAAGGGCTGCAAAGGTATTACTTCCATACAGAATAGAGGTTTATTACTGCCCTATAGAAAAAGGAAAAGACCCTGATGAACTGGCAAAAGAAGGAAGTCAGGCGGTAATAAATCAACTCCGAAAATCTCAGGATTTTCTGTTATTTTTACTTGACAGGCTTCAGACACAAAAAGATTTGAAAAAAAGAAAAGAAATCATAGATTTATATCTGGATATTTTATCCTATATACCAGATAAACATATTCAGGGAATATATCTAAAGGAGCTTTCTGCAGTAGCAGGTATTCCTGTGGAACTACTTGAAGTTAAAGAAAGGGAACTTAATATTAAAGAGGAAGAAATTAATAGCTTTCAGGATTTACCTTTAAATGAAAAGTTGATACTAAAAGGTTTATTGCTATTCCGAGATGATATATTGAGAGAGTTCAATCAGTTTGATAAAATAAATGGTTCTGCATACTTTATGTATCTTATTAATGAATTTATAAATGGTGGAGAATTAGAGGAGTTGGAAGAAATTAAAAATTTTGACATACCTGTTTCACCAAAAGATACTATAGAGGCTTTAAATCTCCTCCACAAAAACTGGCTTAAACAACAGGCAGAAATTGATGCCACATTTCTTTCAAATCTTGATGATGCAGTTCTTCAAAAAATATTAGAGACAAAAAAATCCTTATATACAGGAGGAAGAAAGCAAAAATGATGATGCATGAAAGAGATGATGTCCAAAAACTCATCATCCTTGCAAAAGAAAAAGGCTACATCACCTATCAGGAACTCTCTGAAACAATTGACGAAGACCTCCTGATGTCAGAAGATGAACTGGAGCAGCTTATTGAGTATCTTAATGAGCTTAATATTGATGTTGTAGAAGAAGGAAAACCTGAAGAATTTTCTGGAGAGTCAGACCACCTTGGTATTAATCTTTCTGATGACGCATGGTCAAAAACCGATGACCCTGTAAAACTTTATCTTAAAGAAATGGGTAAAATCCCCCTTCTGACAAGACAAGAAGAAATAATGCTCGCTAAAGAGATTGAAAGAGGTAGAAAAAAGGTTTTCAGGGGACTGCTTAGAACATCGTTCCTTGCAGAAAGACTTCTTGATGAATGGGCAAAAATAGCTGAAGGAAAAATGAAAGTAAAAGACCTGATAAACATAGAAACAAATAATGATATGGAAGAGGATACAGAAGAAGCTGAAGTGATGGATGCAATCACACAGGAGTTTATTGCAAAAGGTCTAAAACTTGCTGAGATGTACAGGGAACTTAGAGACCTTGAGAAAGCAATCATAGAAGACCCTGATAATGAAGAACTGAAAAAGGAATTTATCAAAAAACATGCAAAGGTAAACAGATTTATCAAAAGTCTGAATATCAAGTTCACAAAATTAGACAAGATAGCTGATGAGCTTAAAGAGCTGTATATGAAACTCAAAAGGAAGGAAAAAGACCTTAACAAAAGAATTAGAAAACTCCAGAAGATAGACCCTGATGTTGAAAAGCTCCTAAAAGGTGATTATAACGACCCTGAAATACTGAAAAAGATAGAAGAAAATGGACTTTCATTTGGTAGATTTGAAATTCTCAGAACAGAAACCCTCAGACTTCAGGAAGAAATAGAAGAGCTTAGAGAAAAGATAGGAACCGTTCCAACAGAGTTTGAACATGTTATAAATATCATACAGGAAGGAAGGAAAGAGGTTAACGAAACAAAACAAAAGATTGTTCAGTCCAACCTGAGACTTGTTGTTTCTATTGCTAAAAAATACACAAACAGAGGTCTTCAATTCCTTGATTTAATTCAGGAAGGAAATATTGGACTTATGAAAGCTGTTGATAAATTTGATTACAAAAAAGGATATAAATTCTCCACTTATGCAACATGGTGGATTAGACAGGCAATAACAAGGGCAATTGCAGACCAGGCAAGAACAATAAGAATACCTGTTCATATGATAGAAACAATTAACAAGCTGGTGAGAGTATCACGTTCTATGGTTCAGGAGCTTGGTAGAGAGCCTACTCCAGAAGAAATCGCTAAAAAAGTTGGAATGCCTGCTGAAAAGGTGAGAAAAATCCTCAGAACATCTCAGGAACCTATCTCCCTTGAAACTCCAATTGGTGATGATGACGAATCACATCTGGGAGACTTTATTGAAGACAAAACCGTTCTCTCCCCAGAACAACATGTTCTCAGACAGGCTCTCAGACAACAGCTTGAAGAAGTTCTTTCTACACTTTCAGAAAGGGAAGAGCAGGTTCTCAGATACAGATTTGGTCTTGAAGATGATACAGAATACACATTAGAGCAGGTTGGTAAAAAATTCGGTGTAACAAGAGAAAGAATTAGACAGATAGAAGCAAAAGCTTTAAGAAAACTCAGACATCCACACAGAGCAAAATATCTCAGACCTTTCTGTGAAGATTAAAAGGTGATACATGGCTAAAACAGGCGTTGTTTTAATGAACATGGGTGGCCCCGATAGTCTGGAGGCCATCCAGCCTTTTTTGTATAACCTTTTTTCTGACCATGACATAATAAGAATTCCACGGCTTATTCAAAAACCAGTTGCCTATCTAATCTCAAAAATCAGAGCAGAAAAAACAAAAGAGTATTACATCCACATGGGAGGAAAATCTCCCCAGAAGGAGCAAACATTAGAGCAGGCAGAAGAATTACAAAAAGTCCTTGGAGATGATTATGTTGTAACTGTTGCTATGAGATACTGGCATCCTTTTACAGAAGAGGCTGTAGAAACACTCATAAAAAATAATGTCCAGCAAATTATTCTTCTTCCACTTTATCCCCATTACAGCAAAACCACAACCGGTTCTTCATTTAAAGAGTTTTACAGGGTCTATAACAAAAAAGGTTTGAAAATTCCTGTAAAGGAAATAAAGTCCTACCATAATCACCCTCTTTTTATTCAGGCATGGGTGGAGAAAATCAAAGCTCAGCTTGGTGAGGAATATAGAGATTACTTTTTACTATTTTCAGCCCATTCCTTGCCTGAGAAAATAATAAAAGAGGGAGACCCGTATAAATCACAAATAGAAGAAAGTGTAAGGCTGATTATGGAGCATTTTCCAGAAAATAAATATGCACTTGCATACCAATCAAAAGTCAGTCCTGTAAAATGGCTGCAGCCTTTTACAGATGAGAAAATTGTTGAGCTTGCAGAAAAAGGTATAAAAAAACTTGCAGTTATCCCTATATCCTTTGTTTCAGAGCATTCAGAAACCCTTTATGAACTTGATATTGCATACAAAAAACTTGCAAATGATAAAGGAATAACATATTATAAAAGAATAGAGACCTTAAAAAACAGTCCTGTATATATAACATTACTCAAAGAGTTAGTATCATTAGGGGGAAATTTTGAAGGGAGAGTTCTACAGACTTAATACATTAGTAGCATTTCTTTGTGTCTTTATTACATCTGTTTTTGCTCAAAACTCATATATAGAAAAAGAATACATTAACATAAAAAAATCTCAACAATCTTTAAAAGACTTTGTATCAATGTATAATTCAGAGATAGATAAGATATATAGAGAGATTTCAAAACTTAACAACAAAGAAATATCGCCTGAGTATCTAAAAGATACCGAAAGTATACAAGAACTTATAAACCAATATTCTAAATTAAAACAAGAATTAAAAAGAGCAAAACAAAACTTAATTGAGGCTTATACAACATTTAGAATAAAAATATTCAAAGTTCTTGAAGAAGCACCAATATCGCAGGAATTAAGAGATTATTACTATAAACATATGATAGATAACCAGCATTTACTTGAAGAAGCATTTGATTTACTAATCACTTATACAAAGAAAAAACAAGAGGGGCTTCTTTTTCTTAAATCCTTAAACACAAAAAAAAGATATATTATCAAAGATAATAAACTATCTTTTCTGGATAAAAATAACCTGGACAAATTTAATGCTTATCAAGAAGAAGCAAAAACCATATTAAATAAAGCTTTAGAAAAATTAGAAGAATTCACTTTCCAGCATAGAAACCTTATTAAAGAGATAAATGAGCGCTTCCGATAAACCTGTAATTGTACTTAGTAGATGTCTTGCCGGTGAAAATGTTAGATATGATGGTAGTAATGCCTATGACCCTTTTGTTGAAAAGCTTTTGAAATATGTTGATATTATTTCTGTATGTCCAGAAGTTGAGATAGGCCTTCCTGTTCCAAGACCAAAAATCATAGTTGTGAAAGAAAACGGATATAAAGTATATCAACCTGAAACCCATAAAGATTTAACACAACCTTTAAAGGATTTTTCTTATAAATTTTTAAGCAACCTTCCTCAAACAGATGGGTTTTTACTTAAAAGCAAATCCCCCAGCTGTGGATTTTCAGGAACTAAAACATATAAAACACCTGAAGGTAAAGGATATATAGGACGAAGAAAGGGGCTCTTTGCTATGGCAGTTAAAGAAAAATTTCCTTACCATCCTGCTGCAGATGAGCTTATGTTAAAGGATTTTTATAAAAAATATATATTTTTGACAAAGCTTTATCTGTTTTTCTATTACAGAATAATGGAAACAGAGCAGTTTATAAGAGAATTTGAGGATATTCTAATTCTCTTTAGCAAAAAAGGAACACAAGAATTTAAAGAAAATCCAACATACCAGAACTTTTTACGGATATTTTCCAGAAATATTGGTGAAAAATGGCTGAATAACAAAATTCCAGATTTCAAGGAAAAAATATTAACCAGTTCGGAACATAAAAAATATATTATCTTTCCTGAAGAGCTTATTAAAAAATAAGCTCCTGATTTTTCAGGAACATTGTTGCATAAGCCCCTTTAGGTAGGAAAAAATTAATTCTGTCTCCTTTTATATAAACATCTTCAGCTTTTAGAAATGTTTTCCTATAATCACCTTTTATTCTCAGCTGGGATAATTTTTCCATAAGCTCGTCAAAGGGAATTTCCTTTTTTGAAATTTCCCTGTAGATGTTTTCTTCTTCAGGAGATAGTTTTACTTTGTACCCCAGAATTGGAAAAAACTTATAAAAATTAGACATTAGCTCATTATAATCTGCAAAAGGGATAAAATATTTTATCCCTTTTTCTACAACTATAAATCCATCATATTTTTGCTTTAGTGTATACATGACGGCTTTATTCCATAGATGAGAAAGATAAGCATCTATATAAAAATTTTCCCTCCACTTAAGATGTTTCCATTTAATTCCGGTTTTCAGTTCTTTTAATAGTCTTTTTCCTCTTTCTCTGTTTCTTGTTATTCTCTGAAGGTCATAATAATTAATAAACCA
>JALWLQ010000062.1 GCA_027084095.1 Persephonella sp. | reverse complement strand
GTCCATATTTGTTAAATATTTTTAAAATAGACAGATTGGAGTTTGCCTTTGCTGCATAACATATCTGGGTTGGATAACCTGAAAAAGCCTCTTTGTATTGCTTTATTTTGTCTTCTATTGCCTTTTTACTGTATATATAAACAGGGGTTCCATATTCAGCAGTGATATCTCTAACAGAAATATCTTCACAAAAAAGTTGATTTCCTTTATATCTAAAATAAGAGTTGAAAGGTTCTTCCATATTTTTCAGGAATTCCTCCTATAAATTGAAATCTTACTCTAAGGTATATTATGATAGTTTATATACAAAAATTACTCAAGAGAGATAACTTTGGGATTAGAGATTAAAGGTGTCACTGTTCCAGCTTTACTTATTAAATTAGACAAAAATAAATCCCTTGAAGAAAATTTAAAAGAATTAGAGGAAAAATTATCCTCTGCATTTTTTAAAGGTTCTGTTTCAATACTTGATATATCCGATATAGACTATTCTGATGAAGAAATACAAAAAATTGAAGAATTACTAAA
Source organism: Persephonella sp. (assembly GCA_027084095.1). Taxonomy (GTDB): domain Bacteria; phylum Aquificota; class Aquificia; order Aquificales; family Hydrogenothermaceae; genus Persephonella_A. The sequence goes on along the minus strand of JALWLQ010000062.1, from coordinate 19,581 downwards.
AAAATACAATACTAAAGTTTTAGGCTACAAAAACGAAAAAAAGGAAAAACCAAAGAGACAGATACCTGAAATCACAGAAAAGAAATCACTGAAAATTATTAACAAAACCCTGAGAAGCGGCCAGAGAATAGAGTATGACGGAGATGTCCTTGTTATAGGAGATGTCAATCCTGACGCATATATAATTGCTTCAGGAAACATCATAGTAATGGGTGCCCTCAGGGGTGTTGTTCATGCAGGAGCTAACGGGGATGAAACAGCAACTGTTATGGCACTTAAGTTAATGCCACAGCAGTTAAGAATAGCAAGCTTCTATACCAGAGCTCCTGATAATATTGAGCAACAAGAAATGCCTGAGTATCCAGAAAAGGCATACATTGATGGAAATAGCATTGTTATAGAAAGTATCAAATAAACAAGAAGTAGGGGTATTAATTATGACAGCAAGAGTTTTTGTTGTAACATCAGGAAAAGGTGGGGTAGGAAAAACCACAGTAACAGCCAATATAGCCACAGCACTGGCTAAAATGGGAAAAAAGGTGCTTACAATAGATGCAGATATAGGACTTAGAAATCTGGATATGATACTGGGACTGGAAAACAGAATTGTTTATGACATTGTGGATGTTGTTGAAGGAAGAGTTCCGGCAAAAAAAGCACTGGTTAAGGATAAGAGAGGAAATCCACTTTATCTACTACCAGCTGCACAGACAAAAGATAAAGATGCAGTTAAACCTGAGCAGTTACAAGAAGTTGTTGATGAGCTCAGAGAGGAATTCGATTATATATTTATAGATTCTCCAGCTGGTATAGAAGGGGGATTTAAAACAGCTGCAACCCCTGCCGATGAAGCACTTGTAGTCACAAATCCAGAAGTATCCTCTGTTAGAGATGCAGACAGGATAATTGGCTTGTTAGAGAAAATGGAAAAGGAAAACATAAAACTAATTATTAACAGAATAAGACCCCATCAGGTCAAGAAAGGAGAGATGTTATCTGTTGAAGATATAGAGGAGATACTCCAAATTCCAAAAATAGGAATAGTTCCGGATGAAGAAAAAATGGTAGATTTTACAAACAAAGGAGAACCTATAGTTCTCCATGAGGAATATGCAGCAGGAAAAGCATTAATGAATATCGCAAGAAGACTTGAAGGGGAAAACATCCCATTTAATGAATTAGAAGTTAAAAAAGGATTTTTTGCAAGGTTATTTGGGAGGTAATAATGTCGTTATTTGACCTGTTTAAAAGAAAAAAATCGTCCGACGTAGCCAAAAAAAGATTAATGATGGTTTTATCTTATGAAAGGAAAGGGCTGCCACCAAATTTTGCGGAAATACTGCAAAAGGATTTGATACAGGTGTTTTCAAAATATCCCCAGTTTGATTCCCATAGAATAGAAGTTGAGATAAAAAATGATGGTTATGTAGACCAGCTGTGGATTAGCATACCATTTGCCAAGGAAGAAAGCGAGTAATCTATGGAAAAGCTGACAGTTGCTTTACCTAAGGGAAGACTGTTTGACCAGACTATACAAATTTTTAAAGAGAGTGGTATTTTAAAGGAAGAAGTTCAGCAAAACTCAAGAAAGCTTATTCTGGAAACTGCAGATTTCAGGTTCTTGCTTGTTAGAGCAAAAGATGTTCCAACCTATGTGGAATATGGCGTTGCTGACCTTGGGGTAGCCGGTGATGATTTATTAATGGAAATGAAACCAGATGTTTACAGACCTGTTGATTTAGGTATTGGAGCCTGCACGATTATGGTTGCAGGACTTCCACAGGACAGAGAAAAATATTTTTCTAATCCAACATCTCTAAAAATCTCAACAAAATACCCAAATATAGCAAGGGAGTTTTTTAGTAAAAAAGGTATAGAAGCTCAAGTTATAGAGCTTTACGGTTCAATAGAACTTGCCCCACTGGTAGGTCTTTCTGAGTTTATTGTGGATATTGTTGAAACAGGAAGAACTCTAAGGGAAAATGGTCTGGTGGTTATAGAAGAGATAGCTCCATCTTCAGCAAAATTAATTGTTAACAGGGCAACCTATAAAACTAAAAATCAAAAAGTTATGGATATTATAGAAAAACTTGAAAATACACTTGTTAAGGGGTAACAAATGGGACACCACCATGAAAAGCATATAGCCATAATACTGGCAGCAGGAAAAGGAACCAGATTTAAATCTAAAAAGCCCAAGGTAATTCATAAAATCCTTGGGAAACCTATGATACATTATGTTTCCCTTGCTGCACGATGGAGCAACCCAGAAAAAATCATATATGTTGTAGGTCATGAAAAACAGCAAGTAATTAAAGCAATAAACTGTCTTAATTGTGTTTATGTAGAACAGGAAGAACAACTGGGAACAGGTCATGCTGTAGCCCAAACCAAACCTTACTGGGAAAATTTTGATGGAATTATTATGGTTCTCAACGGAGACTTACCCCTCGTTGAAGGGGAAACATTGAAAAACGCAGTTAAATATATGGAAGCCTTACTTAAATTTGAAGGGGCTTTTGTTGAGGGAAATGTTGACCCCAACTACCGAAATGAAAATATTGCAGGTGTTGTGATAACAACAGTAGTTCCAAATCCTCTGGGATATGGAAGAATTATAAAAGACAAAAACCACAGAATAATAAAAATAGTTGAAGAAAAGGATGCTACACCTGAAGAACAGCAGATAAACGAAATAAATACAGGAATTTATCTATTCTATGCCCCCTATCTAAAACAGGTAATAGATAAACTGGAAAATAACAACGCACAGAAAGAATACTATCTTACAGATGTGATACAGCTTCTAAATGAGATGGGCAAAGAGGTTTATGCTCTCCTTATCCCAGATTACACTCAGTTTATAGGGGTTAACGACAGATGGGATTTAGCAAAAGCAGAAAATATCCTCAGGATGAAATATCTCCAGTTCTGGTCTTATGCAGGAACCACATTTCACAATCCTGAAACAGTTTATATAGAGTTTGATGTGGAATTATCTCCAGATGTTGAGATATATCAAGGTGTATCCCTGAAAGGCAGAACAACAATAGGGGAAGATACTGTAATAGAAGAAAATGCCACAATTATAAACTCTAAAATAGGCAAAAATGTAAAAATTCTGAAAGGTTCAATAATAGAAAACTCCGTAATAGAAGACAATGCTGTTGTTGGGCCATACGCAAGAATAAGAAACAACTCTGTTATAAAACAAAATGCCCAGATAGGCAATTTTGTAGAGGTAAAAAACTCTACAATAGGAGAAAACACCGCAGCCAAACATCTTACTTATCTTGGTGATGCAGAGATAGGAAAGGATGTAAATATTGGGGCAGGAACAATAACGTGCAATTACGATGGTTTCCAGAAGCATAAAACTATAATAAAAGACAAAGCCTTCATCGGCAGTGATACTATGCTTGTGGCTCCTATAACAATAGGGGAAGAAGCAATAACAGGTTCAGGTTCAGTAATAACCAAGGATGTTCCAGACAAAGCCCTTGCTATAGAAAGAAATCAGCAAAAAATAATAGAGAATTATGCAGAAAAAAGGAAAAAGAAACATGAAAAATAGATTAATAACTCTGATTACATTGCTTTTTATAGGGTTTGCTCCTGCAAAGGATAATATCCAGCTTTTTGACAAAATAGTTATGGTGGTAAACGGATATCCTGTTCTCCAGTCGGAGCTGGAACTGGCAATGCAGTGGTTTGGAACAACAGACAAAAAACAGGCAGCCCAAAAACTAATAGACCAGATACTTGTAGCACAGACAGCTGAAAAATATGGAATAAGAGTTTCCCCAGATGAAATAAATCAGGCAATTCTACGAATGGCAAAAGCAAACGGAATAAACAGTATAGAAGAATTTAAGAAAAAGCTTGAAAGCCAGAATATATCCTTTAGTGAGTTTAAAGACCTTGTAAAAAGAGAACTCCTTGTCCAGAGATACATTCAGATTTATATAAGAAGAAGTATGTTTGGTGGAATTAAAGAAGGCAAGGAAGAAAAACTCAGAAAAATCAGAATAATATTCCTCTCAAGCCAGAAGCCAGATTTTAAAGAAAAATATAATCTGATTAAAGAAAAACTTACACCTGAAAATTTTGCAGAAATGGCAAAAAAATACTCCGATGACCCTTTAACAGCAGAAAAAGGAGGTTTACTGGGAGAAGTCAAAAAGGGGGACCTGGTATCATCCCTTGATGAAAGAATATGGCAGCACAAAGTAGGGGATATATTTGAAGTACCAGACAAAAAAGGAATTTATTTTGTTTATATTGAAAAAGAAGAAAACAAAATGGTTCAACAACCACCAAAAGGTGAAGAAATTCAAAAACAGCTTAAAAAAGAGTTTGAAATACAGCTTAAAAAGCTCAGACAGCAGGCATCTATAGAGTATTTAGATAAATCTCTACAGTAGGGGAAAAAATGATTAAAGAGCTGATAAGAAAAATTACTGAATTTAAGGATTTGACTCCTGAAGAAACTGAGAAGCTGTTTTCCCTTCTTATGAAGGGTGAGTTAACTGATGCTCAGATAGGTGCTGTCCTTGTTGGACTCAAAATGAAAGGTGAGACAGTAGATGAAATATCCTCTGCTGCAAAAATAATGAGGCAAAATGCAGTTAAAGTCCCTGTTAAAGATAAATCAAATCTTGTTGATACCTGTGGGACTGGTGGAGATAAGGTAAACACCTTTAATGTGTCCACAATAACTGCATTTGTTGTTGCAGGAGCAGGAGCAAAGGTTGCAAAACACGGAAACAGGTCAGTTTCCTCAAAATGTGGCAGTGCAGATATAATGGAAGCCCTTGGTATCAATATAGAAATGCCTCCTGAAAAGGCAGCAAAAGCCCTTGAAGAAATCGGACTGGCATTTCTATTTGCACCTATCTATCATCCTGCAATGAAGAATGTAATTAGACAAAGAAGGGAGATAGGTGTTAGAACTATTTTTAATATACTGGGTCCCCTTTCAAATCCAGCTGAAGCAAAATATCAGCTTATGGGAGTTTATGACCAAAAACTTGTTGAACCTTTATCCAGAGTTCTGGTCAATCTCGGCATAGAGAGAGCATTTGTGGTTCACGGTATGGAAGGACTTGATGAGGTATCAATAACAGGAGAAACCCTTGTAGGAGAAGTGAATGAAGGTGAAATAAATATCTATACTGTAAGACCGGAAGATTTTGGACTTAAATCAGCCTCTCTACAGGATATTCAGGGCGGAGACCTTGAGTATAATCTGAAAATTGCCCTTTCAATTCTTGAAGGAAGGGATAACTCTCCTAAAACAGATTTTGTTGCAATTAATGCTGCTTTTGCCCTGAAGGTGGTAGGAATTGTAGATAATATTAAGGAAGGTATTGAACTTGCAAAGGAAACCATATATTCTAAAAAGGCATACAGGGTTCTTGAAAATCTGAGAGATTTTAATTAAGGAGGGTAAAAATGGAGCTAATTCTATCTATCATTATAGCAGCTGCTTTTTTAGTACTGATGATAATAATGTTTATCCTTGGATATAAAGAAGCTCTTAAGACAAAAGTTGAAGACCCTCTTGCTCTAACAGATTTAGAAATAGTTGGAGAAGGATGGGACAAGGATACTTTCATTGAGTTTGAAAAGATAATTGATATTTTAGGTAGAGAACCTAATGAAGATGAGATGAGAATTTTCCTCAATCTTGTGGAAGAAGGATATCACGGGGATACTCTTTTACACAAATTCTTAGAAGAATTAAAAAAACATCAGCATCACTAAAGGAGGATATAAATGGCCTGTAAAGAGCTTGAGGGAAAACTTGCATTTATAACAGGGGGAAGCAGAGGAATAGGTAGAGCTATTGCCCTTAAACTTGCTGAAATGGGGGCAGATGTAATAATTAACTACTACAAAAACAAAGAAAAAGCTGATGAAGTTGTAAAGGAAATAGAAAGTAAAGGTGTAAAGGGATACGCAATTCAGGGAGATTTTGGAAAAAAAGAGGATATAGACAGGGTTTTTGATGAGATAAAAGAAAAATTTGGATATCTGGATATCTTTGTCAGCAATGCAGTTGCTTCTGGAAGGGAAGTTGTAGGTGGATTTGCACCATTTTTAAGACTTAAAGAAAAAGGAACAAGAAGGATTTTTGATATAACAGTTATGGGTTTTATCTGGAGCACACAGAGGGCTGTTCCTCTTATGGAAGGAAGAGAAGGAAAAATTATAGCTATCTCTTCTACAGGAACCAGAGATTATATGCCTAATTATGCAATACATGGTGCAGCAAAATCAGCATTGGAAGCATTAGTTAGATATGCGGCTGTTGAGTTTGGACCTAAAGGAATTAATGTAAACACAGTTTCAGGGGGACCCATAGATACAGAGGCTATCCAGCTGTTCCCTAACTACGAAGAGGTAAAAGAAGGAACAATAAAACTGACACCCCTTGGAAGAATGGGAATGCCTGAGGATATTGCAGGGGTTGTTGGATTTCTCTGTACACCTGATGCAAAATGGATACAGGGACAGACTATTATAGTAGACGGTGGATTATCTCTTGTAAGGGGGCGTTAATTTTCTACTGCCCCTTTCTCAATCATTCTTGATAAATGACCAAATGTCATTGATATCTCATTTATCATATTAAATACTTCAGGGTTTACAGCCTTTAGTTTTTCAGGGGTTTCAATAAACTCATCAAACTCAAGTAGTAGCTCCCCAAGGACATCAATTATATGGCGGTCGTAAACTATTAAGTTTTCCAGAAAGACAGGCATTGAGGGCTCTATGGCAGGTAAAGTGAACATAATCCACGCCACAGTTTCTGAGGAAATTATTGATATAGTTCTGAGGGTATCTCTGTCATTTATTTCTTGGGAAAGCTGAATAAGGTCTTTTGTTTTGCTGAGGCTGTTTGAGAACTTATCAAAGATAAAAACACTATCCTGCACACTTATTTTTTTCTGATTGTTTATCAGCTTTTCTATTTTATTTCTGTTATCTATAACATAACTTTCCAGTTCGCCTATCAAGTAATGTATATAAACATTTTTCTCCATTTAGTCCTTATCTATGTATTTTCTAATCATATTTTTAATTTTCATCATTGTTTTTGTATGTATCTGTGAAATTCTTGACTCTGTAAGCCCTAAAATCTCACCTATCTCTTTCATAGAAAGCTCTTCATAGTAATAAAGGGTTATAACCAGTCTTTCCCTTTCTTTCAACTTAGATATTATATCAGTTATTATTCTTTTCAACTCTTCTTCTTCTACATATTTGTCAGGAGTATCATCATTAATTGATATAATTTGCCACAGGCTTGTTGTTCCATCCTCATCGGAACCAACTTTACTGTCTATTGATACAAGACCGCTATTGGATATTTTTTCTGCATATTTCATATATTCCTCTACATCCATACCCAGATATTCTGCTATCTCTTCAGGAGAGGCTTCTCTACCGAGTTTTTGTTCTACTTCCAGAATGGCTGTTTCTATATGTCTTGCTTTTTGTCTAACATTCCTTGGTACCCAGTCAAGTTTTCTTAAGCTATCTATGATATGTCCTCTAATTCTTATTTCTGCGTATGTGGATAGTTTAACCCCTTTGTTAGGGTCATATTTATTTATTGCATCTATTAGACCAAGAACTCCTGTATTAACAAGGTCTTCTTCTGTGATTGTAGGAGGTAAATTTTCCTGCTTTATAGACTGGACTATATAATGAATTTTTGGAAGGAATTCCATTATTATTTCATTTCTTTCTTCCGTGGATATTTTCATGGCCTCTCCTCCTAATCAAGTTTTAAGTTTTTAAGATTATTTAGAAATCTATTCCAGAAATTTTCTTTCCTTATTGGTCTTTTGCCATCAATAATGTATCTGGCGATTGCTTCAACATCCTGACTGTAAGTGGCCTTTGGATTTACAGCAGATAGGACATATCTGTCTCTTACAGATTCTGAGAGTTTTTTGTCCTTTCTGATAAATCCGTAATAACTGATTTCTTTTCCTGTAAACTCTCTGAGGATATTGTTCATTCCTCTATACATTTTTTCTGCTTCTTCTTCGCTTTCCACCAAATTCACAACAAGACCTAAATCCATATTGTCTGATTTGTAGTTTAGAAGTATCCGTGATATTGCATAAGAGTCTGCCAGTGCTGTTGGGTCAGGAGTAGTTATAACAATTGTTCTGTCTGAAGCAAGGCAGAAATTAATCACATTTTCAGATATTCCTGCTGATGTATCTATCAGCATTATGTCAAAGTTGTAGTAAATTTCCTGGAAAGAGTTTATTATCTGTATCTGTTTTTCCTGTGGAAGATTTGCCAGTTCTTCAAATCCAGAGGATGCAGGGATGAATTTTATTCCGTATTTTGATTCCCATATAATCTCATTTATATTTTTTTCTCCTGATAAAAGATGAAGAAGGTTATATTTGGGACGTTCTCCCAGAATAATATCCACATTTGCAAGGGCAAGGTCAGCATCAAGTATAAGAACACTCTTACCAGCTTTTTGAAGTTGATAGGCCAGATTTACAGTGAAACTTGTTTTTCCAACACCACCTTTACCTGAGGTTACAGATATAACCTGAAAATCAAGGGACTTTCTATTTTTTACCATATCTCTCAGTTTTTCAGCCTGGTCTCTCATCAGTCAATCACCTCTGCAATTCTGGATAAGATTTCATCGGCAGTTGTAATATCCTGTGGAACTTCAAGTCCATTTGTTATATAGCTAATCTTGTAATCGTAATGGGAGAGAATAAAGTAAAGTGGGGTATAGGTTTGTATCTCATCATATTTGGTTAATATGAGATGATGTATCTTAAATTTGCTGAAATATCTGATATCTTTATCAATAAGTGATTCTTTTTTTGTTAAAGGTATTGTTAAGATATTTTCTGCGTCTGGACTGGAAGTAATAAATGTCATTAACTTTTCAATTTCAGGTAAATTTTTTATATTCCCCGGTGTGTCAAAGATGATATGCTCATACTCATCAAAAGCATTTTTATAAAGGATTAATTCTTTTTCATTTTTTATAAAGAAGAAGGGTATCTGCATCATTTCTGCGAAACGCTTTAAACTTTCTGAACCGCCAACTTTGTAATAATCAAAGGATGCCACTGCTATTTTTTTGTTCCTTTCAAAGTTCAAAATTGAAGCCAGTTTTGCAATGGTTGTGCTTTTTCCTGATGAGATATTTCCAAGAATATTTATATATTTTTTCTGCAGGGGGGCTCTTTCTATTTTGTTTAAAATATTTATTTTTTTAATCCCTTCTATAATAGGAGTATAAACTTTGAAAATCTCGTCCTGAATTTCAGTCAAAACTTTATCAGGTATATCTGTGTTTTTTAGTTTTGTGAGTAAATCTATTAGTTTTTCGTATCCTGATATATCTTTTTCATCCTTAAATGATTTTTTAAAGGTTTCATAAAGAAGATTTTTAGGTTTCTGAATGTTTTTTTCAGGGCTGGCTGCTATTATTTCAAATTCACCGTTAATCTCTTTAATAGAAACAATAATAGCATCTTCGCCCAACTCTTCCCTTATTAGCATCCACCCTTCTTGTAGATTTCTAACAAAGTATTTTTTCATTTTCATGATTTATCCCCTCTTGCGACGTTTTATAAGCAATAAGCGTGCCAAAATACAAGTTATTGAAATTTAACGGATTTTATAATAGATGTCGGAAAAGGTGCAGTAAAATTACTGCATTAAACTATGTAGATTATAACTGTTGCAACAGAGTAGTTTCTTTCGTGGGATATGGAAAGGGTATATTTTAAGCGATTTTGATAAGTGTCCTCTGTAAATCCCTGATAGTGCAGCAAAATTTGTGCAGGTTTGTTGTATCTACCTAATATTTCTATATCTTTGTATGAAAGATTTTTCCCAAATGCCTGATTAAAAGCCTTTACAAATGCTTCTTTAGCTGCAAATCTTGCAGACAGGCAGGGGATAGGGTCTGTTTTTTGAAGGCAGTATTCCTGTTCCTTTTGGGTGTATATTCTGTCTAAAAATCTTTTACCATATTTTTTGTAAGCCTTTTCTATTCTGTTGTTTTCTACTATGTCTATCCCTGTAAAGAGTTCCATTTATCTAAAATCTCCTGTGCTATTTCTTCTGGGGATTTGTTTTCTGCTTTTATATGGATATCGGCCATAGAATATACTTTCTTTCTATCTTTATACAGTTTTTCAATCTTTTCCCTTGGATTTTTCAGTAATGGTCTTTCTGTACTGTCTTTTTCTGTTCGTTTTAGGATTTCATCAAGGGAAACATCAAGCCAGACAACTGTCCCTCTTTTTTTCATTTTTTCCATATTCTCAATATCAGCCCCAAGACCTCCTCCTGTTGAGACTATATATCCTGATTTTTTAGTAAATTCCTGTATAATCTGTTTTTCCAGCTGTCTGAAATATTTTTCCCCGTGTTCTTTAAAAATCTGGGGTATCGTTTTATTTTCCCTTTCTTCAATAAGCTTATCTATATCAACAAATTTATACCCTGTTTTATAGGCAATTATTTTTCCTACTGTAGATTTACCACTTCCCATAAAACCAACAAGATAAAGATTTCCCATTAAAACCTCCTATCTAAGCACAAATAATACAGAAACAAGGAGAATAAAACTCAGAAATGCAAATATGCCAGCCCTAATGACACATAATCTAAACAAAAATTTATTTACAGCAAAGGTAATTATAAATCCTGCTATTGCAACAACTGTAAAAGCAAACCAATACATATTTCTTAATGCTTCTTCAGGAATTATTTGTCCTGATAGAATGGAAACGGACAGGTATATAAAAGCTCCAGACAGTAAGACAACAATATTTCTAAAAATTTCCATGTTAGAATTTAATTTTAACATTGATTTACAGGGGTTGAAATGATTATCAAGGTAAAGGTTAAACCAAATGCTAAGAAAAATGAGATAAAACAGATAGAAGAAAATTTTTATGAAATAAGGGTAACTGTGGTTCCAGAAAAAGGGAAGGCAAATAAAAAGGTGGTAGAACTGCTTTCTGATTATCTTAATGTGCCTAAATCCAGAATAAAATTAATTCGTGGGGAAACATCACGGGAAAAGGTGTTTGAAATACAGGATTAATCAGGTTAGAGTAAACTCATCACCAAGGAATATTTTTCTGACTGTCTGGTCTTCAACTATTTCCTGAGGGGTTCCTTCTGCGATTACTCTTCCGTGAGCCAGAATATATGCCCTGTCTGTGATTTTTAATGTTTCTCGAACATTATGATCTGTGAGAATTACCCCTATATCCCTCTTTATAAGGTCTTTTATCAGTCCATTTATATCCTGAACAGATACAGGGTCTACCCCTGCAAAAGGTTCGTCCAGGAGTAAAAAAGAAGGGTTTATTATCAGGGAACGGGCTATTTCCAGTCTTCTCCTTTCTCCTCCTGATAGAGTTGATGCTTTCTGGTCTTTCAGGTGGTATATGCCGAACTCATCTAAGAGGGATTTTGCCTTTTCCTCAATCTCTATTCTGTCATTTGTCTGAAATTCAAGGAACATAACTATATTTTCCCAGACGGTAAGCTCTCTAAATATTGAGCTTTCCTGGGGAAGAAAAGATATACCTTTTCTTGCCCTTTCGTAAACAGGCAGGTCTGTGATATCTTCTCCATTTAAAAAAATGTTCCCATCATCTGGTTTTATAAATCCAAGGAGCATACGAAATGTTGTTGTCTTCCCTGCACCGTTGGGACCCAATAACCCTATAATCTCACCTTCCTGAACATAAAGTGAAACATCATCAACAACAGTTCTTTCTTTATATATCTTTTTAAGATGTTTTACCTCAAGTGTTGAAAGCTGTTTCATCCAACCTGAGCCTGCTGTCTGTATTTTTTAAAGAATTTTTTAATGTTTCTAACAGCCTGTCTTATCCTTTTATCATTTTCTACCACTGCAAATCTTACATAACCTTCTCCATGTTCACCAAAACCAACTCCAGGGGCAACTGCAACATTTGCTTCTGTAAGGAGTTTTTTACTGAATTCTATTGAGCCCATATGTTGAAAATCTTCTGGAATTTTTGCCCACAGGAACATGGTTGCCTTTGGTTTTTCCACCGGCCAGCCTGCCTTGTTAAGACCATCAACCAGTATATTGAGCCTCTTGTTGTAGGTGTCTCTGGCTTCCTCAACAATAGAGTAATCACTTTCCAGTGCTATTATGCTTGCCACCTGAATAGGTGTAAATGTTCCGTAATCAAGATAGCTTTTAAGTCTTTTCAGATTGTAGATTAGGGTTGGATTTCCAAGGACAAAGCCAACTCTCCATCCTGCCATAGAAAAACCTTTTGTAAGGGAATAGGTTTCAACAGCGATATCTTTTGCTCCTTCTACCTGCAGAATACTTGGTGCCTGATACCCATCAAAACAAAGGTCTGCATAGGCAAAATCATGGATAATCCATAGATTTTTTTCACGGGCAAATCTAACTATCTCTTTGAAAAATTCTATATCAACAGTCATCGTTGTTGGATTATTGGGAAAGTTCAGTATAAGCACTTTTGGTTCAGGATAGCTATCTTTGTAAGATTCATAAATATTTTTTAAAAATTGCTCCTGTTTTTCACTATCAGAGCCCTCCAGTGGAAGTGGAACTGTAAGGACAGAAGCTCCTGCTATAACAGGTGCATAGTAGTGGATAGGATATCTTGGAGAAGGAACCAGTACCATATCCCCTGGTGATAACATTGCCAGCATTAGATGGGATAGACCTTCTTTTGAACCTATTGTTACTATTGCTTCTTCTTCAGGGTCAAGCTCTACTCCAAATCTATTTTTGTAAAAATCTGTTATAGCTTTTCTTAATCTTGGAATTCCCTGGGACATAGAATATCTATGGGTTGTCTTTTTTCTGGCAGACTCACATAGTTTGTCAATTATATGCTGTGCTGGTCTAAGGTCAGGGTTTCCCATACCGAAATCTATGATATCTTCACCTTCTTTTCTGAGCCTTGCTTTCAGGTCATTAACTATGGCGAATACATACTCTGGAAGTCTTTTTATCCTTGGAAATTCCTGATACTTTTTTCCTTCCATTTTTACCTCAAAATCGGGAAATTTATATAGATAATATATTCTAACAGTTTATCTCTGGGATTTGTTTAGAAATGCAAGGGGGTCAACAGGTATGGCATTTTTTCTAATCTCAAAATAAAGGCCACATCCGTTAATATTTTCCATTTCACCTGTGTATCCTATAATTTCTCCTTTTTTGACTATCTGACCTTCCTTTACAGTTATCTTTCCTAAATGCCCGTAAACTGTATTGAATTTTCCCCCATGCCTGATTATTACCAGATTTCCATAAGGTTTAATACTTGTTCCTGCGTATATTACTTTCCCACTTTCTGATGCTTTTACAGGGGTTCCACAATCTGTAGCATAATCCAGTCCCAGATGACGTTTATATGGAGTATTTGCAAATTTATTTATGATTTCTCCTTTTACAGGGTGTATAAACTTAAATGGAGTTCCTCCCTTTTTTACAACCTTTTCTATGTAACTGACCTCGGTTTTTTCTACTTTGAGCTTTTGTCCAGGGTGTATAACATAAGGTTTTTTCAATCTGTTAAGTTTTGCTATTTTTGATACAGTTGTCCCATATTTTTTGGCTATCTTTGCGAGGTTTTCCCCTCTTTTTACCCTGTGTATAACAATTTTCTTCCTGACAATTCTTTCTTTTTTGATATATATATCTTTTGAGCCTGAATGAGATTTTTTTACTGAGGTGGCTACATTATTACTGGAGTATTTTACTCCTTTCCTTACACATAAAATCTGACCTGGATATATACGATTGCTTTTTAGATTGTTCATTAATTTAAGGCTTTTAAGTGATAAACCATACCTGCTGGCTATTAGTGACAGGCTTTCTCCTCTTTTTACTTTATGTTTTACCTTGCAGTAGGTCTGGTATTTTCTAATTTTTTTGGAGGATACTTTTTTAGGTTTTGCCTTTACAGGTATTTTTAGCTTTTGTCCAACATACAGGCGATAGGGTTTCTTCAGGTTATTAAGCCGAATTATATCCTTTGTAGAAACATTATATTTTCTGGCTATTTTGATTAGACTTTCTCCTGATTTTACTCTATGAATTATTATTTTGATATTTTTTTTTGCTTTTGTATTTTTTTTAACCGGAATTTTTAGTTTCTGTCCAGGATAAATTATGTAAGGTTTCTTTAGGTTATTGGCTCTTACAATCTCTTTGACTGAAACACCGTATCTATTTGCTATTTTTACAAGGGAATCCCCTGGTTTTACAGTATATGTTAAAGCAGTTGCAGTTATGTTTATTATAAGAAATAATACAAAAACTTTAATAAAGAATTTCAAAGTCTGTGAAACCCCCTTCTTTATCTTCAAACTGGTATCTGATATCGGTTACTTCTGCCAGAGGTGGGCCCTGCTCAATTGCTTTGAGAAAATTTCTTAATGTTTGTTCATCTCCTTCTGCGACTACCTCAACTGTGCCGTCTGGTAAATTACGGACATATCCTTTAACACCCATTTTTTTTGCAATATTTCTGACGAAATATCTAAATCCCACACCCTGAACTGTGCCTGCAAATACAGCATAGAGCCTCATAGTATACCTCTCATTGATATCAGGAATAAATATTATAAATCCTTTTGTTTTTTTAGATAATACTTTTCTATGTATTCGGCAAATTCGGTAGGATTATTAATATCAAAGGTTTTTCTATAAGAGTAGTAATCTGTTATTACTCCTTTAAGTCCATCATTTTCGGAAATAATAAGCTCCCTGTTTTCATCTTTTCTTATTACTTCATATTTGTCTGTGTTTTTGTAAGATTTAAATCCTTCTATAATGATTAAATCAAGGTCTTGAAGCATATAAACATTTATAAGGTCATCAACAGTGTAATCTAAATCTCTCACGAAAGAAGTAATTCTATTTGGAGAAGCCAGAATTACCTGTTTTGCTCCGGCTTCAAACATTTTATAACTGTCTTTACCAGGGGTATCATGCTGGGCTTTACCTTTAGGGTCATGTTTTATTGCCCCAATTTTATAGCCCTTTGAAGACAGAATGTTAATAACAGCAGATATGAATGTGGTTTTGCCGCTATTATGGGCTCCAACAATGCTGATGACAGGGGTTTTCTTATCCATGAAGCTGCTTAATTAGTGTATAAACTGTTTTTTTCAGATTTTTTCTGTCAACAACCATGTCTATCTGTCCTTTTTCCAGCAGGAATTCTGACCTCTGGAAGCCTTCAGGAAGTTGTTGTTTAATTGTTTGCTCTATAACTCTGGGGCCTGCAAATCCTATCAAAGATTCTGGCTCAGCAATAATAACGTCACCTAAGAATGCGAAACTTGCAGAAACACCTCCCATTGTTGGGTCTGTAAGGATAGATATATATAAAATCCCTGCTTTATTCATTTTATCAACAGCTATAGATGTTTTTGCCATCTGCATAAGGGAGAT
Organism: Persephonella sp.; assembly: GCA_027084095.1. Lineage (GTDB taxonomy): Bacteria > Aquificota > Aquificia > Aquificales > Hydrogenothermaceae > Persephonella_A. The sequence continues at coordinate 4,079 of JALWLQ010000062.1, read as the reverse complement.
AATACTCTCCTGCATTCTGGCACCGCCGGAAGCTGTTATGGCGATAAACGGAATTTTTTTCTCAATTGCATATTCAGCTCCCCTTACAAATTTTGCCCCTACAACACTACCCATACTTCCGCCCATAAATCTAAAATCCATAGGAGCAAGAACAACTTCTCGGTCATATATCTTTCCATGTGCAATAATTATTGCATCATTTAATCCTGTTTTATTTTGTGCTTCTTTTAGCCTGTCTTTGTATTTTTTGGTATCCTTGAAACCAAGAATATCAACAGGTTTTATCCTTGGGAAAAGGTCATAAGAAAAAATTTCATCAAGAAACATCTCAACCCTTTCCCGTGAGTTCATACGGAAATTAAATCCACAGTGGGGGCAAATTTTCATATTTTTTTTCAGGTCTTCGCTATATAAGAGGGTCTTACACTTGTCACATTTTATCCATTCACCTTTTTCTATCTGCAATTTTCTTTTCCCTGTAAATTTGTTTATAAGCTCCTTTAACCCCATCTACTCCTCCAGCCATGCAAATGTTAAAATTCTTTCATTAAAGTTTCCTTTTCTATATGAAAATAAACTATCACTGCATATTGTACATATAGATAAATCTTCCACCTGTTTTACTCCATATTTTCTTAATATATCGGTTGCAAGTTCAGACATTGCAAATGTAAGTTTATTATTTTCTTTGTAAATATATTTTTTTTCAATACCATTTTTTTCAATAAAATCTTGTTGAACTTCATAACAGCATTTTCTTGCGTGGGCTCCTATGAAAGCATAAATATTTTCCTTTTTTTCAAAGAATTCAATGCCTTTTTGGATTATTCCTGATAAAAGACCTTTCCAGCCAGCATGTATCACAACCAGTCTATTAAAATCTGTCAAAACCACAGGCATACAGTCTGCAGTAAGAACACCTCCGGCTATATTCTTTTCCTCTATTACAATCCCATCAGCTTCTTGGTTTATATCTTCAGGGAATATTATGTTTGCTGTATGTTTCTGATTAGGGATTAGCAGACTTTTAATAGGGAATTTATTAACCAATTTTTCCCTATTGGTGGGTTCCCTCATATTCCCGTCTTTCTTTTCTGTAAAGACGATATTAAGATTTTTAATCTTTAAATGCTTCATGTTAAAAATGTTATCATATTTGAAATATTTTCTATAAATAGAGGGTAGCCATGAAGATAGTAGATTTAAGAGGCAAAAGCTATCTACATAGCAAAGAGCTGGATAATCTTATAAAAAGAAGTGAGATGGAAGTTGAACAGTTTGAAGGTTCTGTAAAGGAAATACTGAAAAATGTAAAAGAAAGAGGAGATAAGGCAGTAATTGAATATACAGAAAAATTTGATGGTGTAAAACTTACCCCTGAGGAATTAATTGTTCCTTTCTCAGAGCTGGAAAAGGCTTATGAAAGTATAGATGAGGATACAAGATGGGCTCTTGAAGTAGCTTACGAGAGGGTAAGAAAGTTTCATGAAGCACAGAAGGAAAACTCGTTCTTTGTAGAAGAAGAGGGAATGCTCCTTGGTCAAAAGGTTATCCCTATGGAAAGGGCAGGTTTATATGTTCCCGGCGGTAAGGCGGCGTATCCTTCAACTGTAATTATGAATGCAGCTCCAGCTATTGTTGCAGGTGTTAAGGAGATTGTAATGTGCTCTCCTAATCCTAATGTTTATACCCTTGCAGCTGCATATATATGTGGGATAGAAACAGTTTACAGAGTAGGTGGTGCACAGGCTATAGGGGCGATGGCTTACGGAACAGAAACTATAAAAAAGGTTGATAAAATTGTAGGTCCCGGAAATATATTTGTTGCCCTTGCCAAAAAAAATGTTTATGGATATGTGGATATAGATTCTATAGCAGGTCCCTCAGAAATTCTTGTTATAGCTGATGAAACAGCAAAACCTGAATGGGTTGCAGCAGACCTGCTATCCCAGGCAGAGCATGATGAACTTGCTGCAGCGATACTAATTACAACGTCAGAAAAACTGGCAAATGAAGTAAAAGATATTATCTACAACAAATATCTGGTGAACTTCTCCAGAGAGAGTATTGCCAGAAAATCTCTTGAAACTTATGGCCATGCTTTTATTGTTGATGACCTTGAAACAGCAACCGAGGTATCAAACTATATAGCGCCTGAACATCTTGAGATTATTACACAGGAACCATTTAGGCTCCTTGATAAAATTAAACATGCCGGTGCCATCTTCCTTGGTGAGTATGCAACTGAGCCACTTGGTGATTATATACTGGGACCTAATCATGTTTTACCAACAGGTAGAGCTGCAAGATTTTCTTCACCTCTGGGGGTTTATGATTTTGTAAAAAAATCCTCTGTTATCTATGTTACAGAGGAAGGATTTAACAGAGTTGAAAAATATGCAAGACAGCTTGCAACTGCAGAAGGACTGGAAGCCCATAGACTTGGGGTGGAGGTAAGACTAAAAGATAAAAAATCATGAAAGAATTTTTGAAAATAGCAGAAGAACTATATCAGATAGGATTAACCCATAAAGGGAAAAAAAGAGAATTTTATTTTCGTTCCGCGGTAAGTAGAGCTTACTATGGAGTCTTATGGCATATAAGAAGTTTTTATGGATTAAACACTACAGATTTACATGGAGCTACCAGAGCAGTTCTTGGGCAGAAAAATCCAGAATTAAAGAGACTTTTAGATATACTTGGAAGAGGAAGAAATTATGCAGATTATAATCCTAATCCACCTATAAAATTTGATGAGAATGTTACAAAAACCTATATTGATATAGCAAAGAAGGTAACCATGAGGTTAGAAAAATGACAACAACTACTAAAGGCCAGTTAGAGTTGATTAAAAAATTTTTTGAAAATAAGGGTTTAAAAATTAAAGATATAAAGACTGATAAAGGAAACAAAGAGTATCCTGTTCCTTTTGTGGCAGTTTATATAAAAGATATAACTCCTGAAATTGCTGCGGATTTAACAGAGGAAGTATTAAATAAAGTAGAGGATACAGATATTCTGGTAATTCCAGCCAAATAGTCTCTCAAAATTTCCAAAAATCTAACTAACAACCATCTCAAAATTTGACAATACCTCACTAAAGTTATATATTTAAACTGATAATAAAAATTATTCTGGGGAGAAATAAATGGCAAAAAAAGACTACTATGAGATACTTGGTGTAAGCAGAAACGCAACCCAGGATGAAATAAAAAAGGCATACAGAAGACTGGCAAGAAAATATCATCCAGACCTTAATCCAAATAGCAAAGAAGCAGAAGAAAAGTTCAAAGAGATAAGCGAAGCATATCAGGTTCTTTCTGACCCAGAAAAAAGAAAACTATACGACCAGTTCGGCCATGCTGCATTCTCAGGTGCTTCTGGAACTGGAGCTGAAGAAGGCTTCAGTGGTTTTGGCGGTTTTGGTATGAATATAGATGATATTCTGGAAGACCTGTTTAACTTTACAGACTTTTTCGGTGGTGGCAGCAGAAAAAGGAGAACCCAGGAAGAAAGAAGAAGAGCATATAGAAGCGAAAGGGGAGAAGATATATACCAGACAGTAACTATCTCTCTGGAGGATGCATACAAAGGAACAACTCTGACTATAGAAGTTCCCAGATATGTAATATGTGAAAAATGTGCCGGAACAGGTAAAAAGCCTGGAAGCCAGCCAGTTCCATGTCCTGAGTGTGGAGGAACAGGGCAAATAGTTTATTCTTCTGGATTTATGCATATAACCCAGACATGTCCAAGATGTCAGGGAGAAGGCTACATACAGGAGCCCTGTGATGTATGTAATGGCCGCGGTCTTGTAATGAAAACAGAAACAGTAAAAGTTAGAATTCCTCCAGGAGTTGATAATGGAACAAAGCTGAGAGTTCCAGGCAAAGGACACTCAGGCAGATTTGGAGGACCTCCAGGGGATTTATGGATAATAGTAAATGTTCAACCACACTGGTTGTTTGAAAGAAAAGGAGACAACCTTTATGTAAAGGTTAATATAAATGTTGCCGAAGCAATTACAGGAACAGAACTTGAAATACCAACAATAGACGGTAAAACAGAAAAAATAAAAA